>NZ_AQWR01000007.1 GCF_000375645.1 Porphyromonas bennonis DSM 23058 = JCM 16335
CAAGCAACTCCTGCACCGCTCGAGGGGTCTCCTTTTCAAGCGCAAAACGGAGTGGACCGACGACCAAAAGGAGCGCGCGAAGATACTCTTCAAGCAATTCCCNGAGATCGAAGAAGCCTACAAATACTGCCTGAGGATCCGGAAGTGGTACGAGCCGATACGACCGCGGTACAGCGATCGGAAGTACAAGATAAAGGAGACAGATCTTATGCTCATCACCAAAGAAGGGATGGAGAGCGAGGTGGAGGAGATACGCAACATCGCCAACTTCCTCCGGTCAAATTCCACCCACATTCTGAGGTACTTCTACCGCAGGGAGAGCAACGCCAAGGCGGAGGCTCTCAACCAAAACCTCCAGCGCTTCATCAGCGTCAACTACGGAGCTAGAAACACCGACTTCTTTCTCTACCGCATCGCCCTCCATTTCTCCTAAATCCCTCACATCAACAATGGTAATCTCTCACCCCTCCCATCCCAGCACATCAAAATGCGAATTAGCCTCTATTTTGCTCCCACCCCAGTCTAAGAAGAGATTGGAGTGATACTTGTCTCCTTCTATACCACCTGAGGAGCAGAAGAAAGACGAGGGGTATGCCGAAGTCTCTATTCTATCGGCACACCCCTCTGAAGCTTGTTATGAATGGGAAGTACTACTTTCTGTCTCGTAGACGATACATAGACCGGATGGTCATCTCATCTATGGCAATAGCCCTGTAGGCGAAGACGTCCAGCGTAATAGCTATCAGCGGGAGGATAGCAACGAGCCACTTCAGACGCCAGCCGGTATAGTCAGTTCCGAGCGTGGAGATGAAACTGTAGGTGGTGATCCCTGCCAGTACCATCAGTCCAATGGTCAGCAGGATATTGAATACGGTGAGACGCATCTGGAGTGTTCTCTTCTTATAGAGGAAGATAGTCACCAGGCTTACCAGGATCACAATAAAATTAAGGATCATCAGTGGCCACTCAAAGGTCACCAAGCCGGCATCACTGCCCAGCGAAGTAAAGCCTGTCGTATCTCCCTCGAAGATCATCTCCTGAGTGGTGATGACTACGTAAGGAAAGAAGAGCGGGAAGAGCAGCAACAGTGCTGAGATAAGTAGCCAGAGAGATTGCTTACGCTGTATCATGTCAGGCTATTACTTATCCTCGACTCCGTCCATCGGCTCGTCGTCCATCTTGTCGAGAGGGAGATGCCAGGTCAGCTCACCGTCCTCAAATTCCTTAATCGCCATAAGGAGAGGCTTCGGCTGCTTCTCGAAGTACTTGGAGAGCTCTGCCTGCTCGTTATTGATCTCCTCGACATCCTCACCCTCCTCAGTAGTAAAGGTGGAGAATTCCTTGACCTTATCATCAAACTCCTGCTTCATATCCGCAGCAATCTGATTGGCACGCTTAGCCATGATCAGTATCGAGTCGTAGATATTTCCGGTCGGCTCCACAAACGCATTGATATCACGCGTCACGAGAGTCTGAGGTACAGTTTTGCTCTTGTAGTCCATATCTGATTTCTGAATCCAGTAGTCGTGTTAGTATATTATATATGTGTGCTTACTCTACCTTGTCCTCTATAAGTCGGTAGGCGAAGTCGTAGTATCTGTCGGCATCCTTGCGATGCTTACCCTCCGGAAATTCGTTGACGAAAGCGAAGTACTCATCCCTAAGGGTGCGCACCCGCTCCTGCTTCTTCGACTCGACACTATTCTTAGCTATCTCATACAGTGAGGAGAGCACGTAGAAGTGGATGTCCTCCTTATACTTGCTATAGGGATAGTCCTTGAGCGCATTACGTCCGGTGATGATGGCGGACTCGTAGTTATTGAAGATATAATTCCCGAGATTATAGTAGAGCTCTACATTCAGGAGCTCCTTACGAGCAAGATTTTCCTGTAGGTCAAAGAGGAGCTGCGTCGCCTCCTCAGCCTTCTCGCTCTGTGGATAGAAGTCCAGGAAGAGCTGAAGCTCCTTGATCGCTCTGTAAGTCGGCTCCTGGTCTAGTCGGGGGTCGGGCATCTGCTGAGCGAGTCCGTAACCACTGTAGAAGCGTGCAAGCTCCGTATACTCCCCATTAGGATAAGAAGTGTAGTACTTCTCGAAGACATCAGCTGCCTCTCTATAATTCTTGTCAGCGTAGTAACTCCTCGCCAGCAGGTAGAGGGCATCCTCCCCCTCGCAGGTACCACGGAGGTACGGCACTACAGTCTCGAGGAGCTCCGCAGCCTGCTTGTATTTCTCAATATTATAGTATTTCTTAGCGTAGGAGTATCGCTCTGTCACATCCGTACTCTGCTGTACACGCATATATTCGCCGCAGGAGGAGGCGAAGAGCAGGAGGAGCGCACTGAGCAAGATACAGGTGGGATAATGTTTCCGGATCATTATTCTCTGAGTAATATAACGTGCAAATATACCGCTTTTCTTCGAGATGCATACGCACCGGAGTAACCTTCCTGTCCGGACCCCGGCAGCGAGGCTGAAGAGCGAGGTCTCGAGGCGGAGCGGACACGTACAAAACTAATACCGGTATTAGAGATACGTCTTATAATAGGGACAGCTTGGCGCCCCCTATCGTTACTGCCTGACGACCGCCACTGTCGTATTGTGCAATAGGAACCTTTTATCTACCTTTGCACCAAGTAGGGAGGGATCTAGTTGTGGTACGCTGTCACCACCTCCATCTATCAAGCGCAGATACCAAAGTGGCCAAATGGGGCTGACTGTAAATCAGCTGGTTTTCACCTTCGGTGGTTCGAATCCGCCTCTGCGCACTTCATTCATCATTACCCTTTACCCCATCCTCAGGTTCACGTCTTCTACCTAATGACGTGCCACACTGAGCGACTGGCGGATCGATGCTTCTAACCCCCGATCGGGGGTGTCGCTATGGGACAAGACCTCAGGACTACAAGTGAGATCCCCGACCATCGTATCCGAGTAAGCCGATGGGTCTAAAGTAAATTCATCCAAACAACATATCATGTACACCATCACTGAGCTCTCCAAGCTAAGCAAAGAAGATCTCGAAAAAGTGGCATCCGACCTCAAGGTCAAGACCTCTCCCGGATCAGAGAATAGGGAGATCATCTATGCCATACTCGATGCACAAGCCGTCCATGTAGCCACCAAGACTAAGGGTCAGTCCACCTCACGCTCCTCCGCAACCAAGAGCAATGCCTCCGGAGCCTCTAACAAGCGTGCCACCAACAGCCGCAGGAAGAGCAAGGAGGACGAGGAGGCAAAGAAAGAGGACAAGCCGACTACCCAGAAGGGTCGTGGTCGCACCAAGAAGACACAGCCTGCCACCAAGAAGGAGAACACCACTGAAAAGAAGACTCAACCGGCTAAGAAGGAGAGCAAGCCTACACCGGAGTCCTCTGCCAAGAAGAGCGAAGAGACTCAGACCGAGAAGAAAACCGTCTTTGTGAATAAAAACGCTACAGACACGGTACTCGATGACCTGATGGGCATGCTCGCCACCGGTCCTCGTCCTGCCCAGTCCTCCGGCAAGAACAACACACCCGCTGCTCCCAAAGCAGAAACGAGCAAGGAGCCTGCACCCTCCACGCAGCGTCCCTCATCGCCTGCAGAGCCCAAAAGACAAGAGGACAAAACTCCCCAAGAGACACCAAAAGCACCTCGTCCCTCCGTCCCCGGTTCTTACGACTTTGGGGATGCCCTCACCGCCACCGGAGTGCTGGAGGTGCTACCTGACGGCTATGGCTTCATCCGCTCCGCAGATTACAATTACCTCTCCTCTCCGGACGATGTCTACGTGGCACAGAGCCAGATCAAGAACTATGGTCTCAAGACCGGCGACGTGGTAGAGGCGGTCATCTCAGCCCCTAAGAGCCAGGATAAGTTCTTCCCCATGAAGAAGCTTATCCGCCTCAATGGCTGTGAGCCCAAGGAGGTACGCGACAGGGTCCCCTTTGACCACCTACTCCCGGTCTTCCCGACAGAGAAGTTCAAGCTCGAGGTCCCCAGCTCGTCCCACGTCTACGACCGGACAGCGACCCGTATCTTTGACCTCTTCTCCCCGATCGGCAAGGGTCAGCGCGGTCTGATCGTCGCTCAGCCCAAGACCGGTAAGACGATGCTGCTCAAGGATGTGGCCAATGCCATTGCCTACAACCACCCCGAGGTCTATATGATCGTTCTCCTGATCGATGAGCGACCGGAGGAGGTGACCGATATGCGTCGCAATGTGGATGCAGAGGTGATTGCCTCCACCTTCGACGAGCCGGCTGAGGAGCATGTCAAGATCTCCGAGCTGGTACTCCAGAAGGCGAAGCGCTTGGTGGAGTGCGGACACGATGTGGTGATCCTCCTCGACTCCATCACCCGCCTCGCACGCGCCTACAATACAGTACAGCCTGCTTCCGGAAAAGTACTCTCCGGTGGTGTCGATGCCAATGCGCTCCAGAAGCCTAAGCGCTTCTTCGGTGCTGCTCGCAACATCGAGCACGGCGGCTCGCTGACGATCCTTGCCACCGCACTGATCGATACGGGATCCAAGATGGACGAGGTGATCTTTGAGGAATTCAAGGGCACCGGCAATATGGAGCTGCAGCTCGATCGTAGGCTCTCCGACAAGCGTCTCTTCCCCGCCATTGATCTCAATGCCTCCGGCACTCGTCGCGACGACCTACTCCAGAGCGAGGATACGCGCCGCCGCATGTGGATCCTCCGCCGCCAGCTCTCCGATATGAATACTCAGGAGGCGATGGAGTTTGTCCTGAAGCAGATCCGTGGCACGGTGGACAACGTCGAATTCCTCGCATCGATGAATAGCTGATTGCGATGAGACTGATCCGTCGGCGACTGCTATCGCTCATCACTCTGGGACTAGCACTCTGTGTCACAGAAGGGCTGGCACAGACCTCTATTGATGTCAAGATGCGCGCCTACGGACTGGTAGACGTTACCGAGGTGGACTCCACCATTATGGTAGACCTCATGTACTCTCGGAGCGACAACTTCATGCAGGCAGATGTCTACGGAGACTTCTCCACCGCCTATCTGACCCCCGACTTTGCGGCCAAGATCGCGAGGGCACAGCAGATGCTGCGGGAGGAGAGAGGAGACCGCTACTCGATCATCATCTACGATGCAGCTCGACCCCTATCAGTCCAGCAGCGGATGTGGAATCTGGTCAAGGACACGCCGAGTAAGGTCTACGTCGCACCGGTGAGCGAGCGGGGCGGTGGACGGCACAACTACGGCGTCGCCGTTGACATGAGCCTCTACGACAGGGAGTCCGGTCAGCCACTTGACATGGGCAGCCCCGTCGACCACTTCGGCATACGTGCCCATATCAATAATGAGGCGGCTCTGGTCAAGCAGGGACTCATCACGAGGGAGGCGATGAAGAATAGGCAATACCTCTTCCATCTGATGGATCGCGTGGGTCTGAGACCGATCCGGAAGGAGTGGTGGCACTTCCAGGAGCGCAACTCGATCCGCGAGGTGCGGGAGCAAAACCGACTCTTAGACTTCTAACGAAATGAAGGGGAAGCTATACCTCATACCGGTCTCGCTGGGCGACAGTCCTGTCTCCCGCTACGCACCAAGCCAGAATGTCGAGTTGGTCAATAGGCTGAGCCACTTCGTGGTGGAGAGTGCCCGAACGGCGAGACGCTGCATCCGCACACTCTGCCCGGAGAAAGACCTCGGCGACCTGCTCCTACTCGAGGTGGATAAGCACAAGGGGTACAGCTATCCGAGGGAGCAGGTGATGACGCTCCTCAGAGAGGGCGTGGACGTGGGCTTTATGAGCGAAGCCGGCTGTCCCTGCGTCGCAGACCCTGGGAGCATCGTCGTCGCCGACTGCCACAAGGGCGGCTTTGATGTCGTCCCGCTGGTTGGTCCGTCGTCTATCATCCTGTCGCTGATGGCATCAGGCTTCAGCGGTCAGAGTTTCGCATTCCACGGCTACCTCCCTTACGATGACAGGGAGAGGCGTCAGGCTCTGAGCGAAGCCGCTGCTCGTGTCCGCCGACTCGACGAGACGCAGATATTTATCGAAGCACCCTACCGAAATGATCGGCTGCTGAGAGAGCTAGTAGAGTTTCTGCCGAAGGATCTCTCCCTCTGCATGGCGGTAGATCTCACTACGGAGAGTGAGGAGATCCATCGGATGACCATCTCCGAGTGGCGACAAGCCCTCACAAGAGAATCCAGCTGGCACAAGAGACCGGCAATCTTCCTAATCGGACAATGATATGTTACTGAAATACTACACCAATGGCACCCCCTCGCCCGTCCTGCTGAAGCAACTCTCGCAGTCTCTGCAGGCGGACAAGCTGCTGATCATCCCGACCGACACCGCCTACAGCATCTGCTGCAATGCCCTCAGCATATCGGCTCTCGGGCAGCTCGCCGAGATTAAGGGCGTCGATCCGGAGCAGAGCCACTTCACGATCATGTGTCAGGACCTCTCGCAGGCAAGCGAGTACGCCAGGCTGGACAACGAGATGTTCCGGATGATGAAGCAGAATACCCCAGGACCCTTCACCTTCATCCTCCCCACGAGCAGCGCCCTACCCCGTATCTATAAGGGCCGTAAGGAGGTGGGCATCCGCATTCCCCGACACGAGCTGGTCCTCTCCCTGATACGCTACAGTGGCTCCCCGCTCACCGGATTCTCCCTCCCGGAGCTGCCGCAGCAGCTGGAGGACATCGCCTACGACTTCAATCCCGAGCTGATCAACGAGCTCTGGGGCGACAAGGTAGAGCATGTGGTGGACGGCGGCATCGGCAGTCTGCAGGAGTCGGCAATCATCGACTGCACCTCGGAGCCCTACACCATTGTGCGTGAGGGACCAGAGGAGCTGAAGCTCTAAGACATTAGTACAGAGACGGATGCTTCGCAAGAATAAAATTATTTAGTTTCCAAGCTTGCCCGTTACGAGAAAAATAGTATCTTTGCAGGCGAAAAGAAGAAAGGAGGATGACTCTTTGGGAAAAGCGTCCCTCCTGCGAGTAGCAAAAAGACGTTGGGGAGCCACGGACAATTAGCGGCTGTGGCGTAATTGGTAGCCGCGCCAGACTTAGGATCTGGTGGAGAAATCCGTAAGGGTTCGAGTCCCTTCAGCCGCACTCGTTTAGGTAAGATTGATGATTAGTTTTCATAGATTGTAAGTTTTGGTTTTTGACGCTCTAAGCTTTATTTGCTTAGGGCGTATTTTTTTGCCCCTGTGTTACAGCGCATTTCTATTACCGGTATTAGTCGAAACTGTTAGCGGTATTAGTTTTCCCTATTACCGCTAATAGTTTTCCCTAAACCCGATATTAGGAAACAGCGACTGCGGCAGACTTTTGATGCGGTTGCCGACCTGACCATGCCCTGCCCCTGCGGTAAATGTGGTACCTTTGCGTAAAACAAGCTGACGCCATGACAGAGAAACGAATCAAATACCATAGACGACCCACCACGGCGGTGCACGTAGGCGACCAACTCATCATCGGAGGGGGGCACCCCATCGTGATCCAGTCGATGGCCAATGTGGATACCAACGACCTCGAGGCGAGTGTAGCGCAGGCGAAGCGGATCGCCGAGGCGGGAGGGAGGCTGGTTCGCTTCACGACACAGGGCGTGAGGGAGGCGAGGGCGATAGGTCAGATACACGACCAGCTCCGGGAGTCCGGCAGCCGGATCCCGCTGGCTGCCGATGTGCACTTCAACCCCAAAGCCGCCTACGAGGCTGCCAAGCATGTGGAGAAGGTGAGGATCAATCCGGGCAACTTCTACGACCCGGCGCGCGTCTTCGAGCGGGTGGAGTACACCGATGCCGAGTATGCACAGGAGCTGGAGGAGCTGCAGAGCAAGTTTGCCGACTTCCTCGACCACTGCCGATCGCACGGCACGGCGATCCGCATCGGGGTCAATCACGGGTCGCTCTCCGACCGCATCATGTCTCGCTACGGGGACACGGCGCCGGGGATGGTGGAGAGCTGCATGGAGTTCCTCGAGGTGTGCCGGCGGAAGAGCTTTGATGACGTCGTGATCTCGCTCAAGTCCTCCAATACCGTGCTGATGACGGAGGCGGTGCGCCTGCTGGTGAGCGAGATGGAGAGGAGGGACATGCACTACCCGCTCCACCTCGGTGTGACCGAGGCGGGAGATGCCGAGGATGGTCGCATCAAGAGCGCCGTCGGCATCGGTGCGCTGCTGAGCGAGGGGCTGGGCGACACCATCCGCGTGTCACTGAGCGAGCCTCCGGAGCAGGAGATCAAGCCGGCAAGGATCTTAGTCGAGTGCGTGGAGCAGTCCGCCGGGGCGGAGGCAATTTCTCTTGACTCCTTATCCGTCACCCCCCACCCCGTGAGACTTTCGAGCACGCCCTTAGTCGTAGGGGAGGTCGACACCTATGACAGGGACTGCTGTCCCGACTTGGTAGGCTCTGATCCCCGCTTAGTGACGGTCACCGACAGGGAAGCACTCCGCGGGGAGATCCCCGACCTCCCAGAGGGGGGACACCTGATCATTCGGATCACCCACCCCGATGCTCCCGCTATGCTGAGGGCACTGGATCAGGTGATGACCACACCATATATAATAGGTATCTCAGCCGAGGGCCGGGCGGACGAGGCGGCGGTCAGGCTTGGCTATGCAGTGGGCTCAGCCCTTCTGCGAGGTCAGGGAGAGGGACTCTTCGTCTCAGGTACAGACCTGAGCAGCCGAGAGGCGGTGCGGCTTGCCTTTGGACTCCTACAGGCAAGCAGGAGGAGGATCTCAAGGACCGAATTCATCTCCTGCCCCGGCTGTGGGCGGACGCTCTTTGACCTACAGGAGACGGTCGCGAGGGTAAAGGCTGCCACCTCGCACCTCAAGGGACTCAAGATAGGCGTCATGGGCTGTATCGTGAATGGCCCCGGGGAGATGGCGGACGCAGACTACGGCTACGTCGGGTCGACACCCGGACGGGTCGACCTCTACCACGGCAAGGAGCGGGTGAGGCGCGGGATCCCGCAGGACGAGGCGGTGGATCACCTGGTCGACCTCATCAAGGAGTGTGGCGACTGGAAGGAAAGGGAAGCGTGATGGACGAGGAGGAGCTGGACGAGCGGATGCACGAGGGTCTCTACGAGCGACCCAACAATGGCTTTCCCGCCCGGGGAAGCATCGAGGTGATCGTGGGGTCGATGTTTTCAGGCAAGACGGAGGAGCTGATGCGTCGTCTCCGCAGGGCGGTGATCGCACGCCAGCGGGTACAGGTATTCAAGCCCCTGATCGACACTCGCTACTCTCAGGGGGACGTGGTCAGCCACGATCGCAATACGCTCGAGGCTACCGCCGTGGCGCGCCCGGAGACGATCCTTCTCCTCAGCTCGGATGCCCAGGTGGTGGGGATCGATGAGGGGCAGTTTTTTGACACTTCCTTGGTAGACATCTGCCTGCAGATGGCCGACAACGGCATCAGGGTGGTTGTGTCGGGACTGGATATGGACTACGAGCGGAAGCCCTTTGGCTGCATGCCGCGACTGATGGCGGTCGCCGACCGGGTCCTCAAGGTGCACGCCATCTGTGTCTCCTGTGGCGCCCCGGCCCTCTACTCCTACCGCCTCGTCTCGGACCAAGAGCAGGTACTCGTAGGGGCCAAGGCGGAGTACGAGCCCCTCTGTCGCAATTGTTATCTCAAGCGTCTCAAGCAGCTATGACTACATCCACACAGACTGACCAAGAGAGAGCGGATCGGCTCATCCCTGACCCATCGGGAAAGATTACGCTTGTGCCGACAGGCGGGCTGGGGGAGCGGCTTCGCGCCGTGGCCTCCACCATTGCCCTGGCGCGGAAGCACTGCCGACCATTAGAGATCATCTGGTTTGAGACCGATGACTTTATGGCTCCGTCCAATCGGCTCTTTACCCTCGACCCTCAGATGAGGAGGGAGGAGATCACGATCCGGGAGGCGAAGTGGACCGACTGGATCAGCAACCGCTACCCCGACAAGGGGAATGTCTGGCTTTCGGCGCCCTATATGATGGTCTCCTTCGACAGCGTACTGACGAACGACAAGATCAAGGAGCTACAGGCGCATTCGCCGGAGCAGCTGGAGCTGATATTCCGCCGGAGACACCACAGGCTATTCATCGAGACGAGTATGGAGCTGACTCGCGCACGAGATATGTATAGCCCCCTGCTGCCCAATATCGAGGTGATCAACGTCCGCAACTCTCGCCTCTCCTCGTGGCACAACAATATCGTCGGGATCCACATAGACCGCGACTCGGCAGTCTCGATGCAGGACAGCCCGATCGAGCTCTTCATCAAGCGGATGCACGAGATCGTAGTCGCTGATCCAGGCACCTCCTTCTTCGTCACCACCACATCGCACAACGAGCGGGAGCGGCTTCAAACCCTCTACAGCTCCAGGATCATCTCCCCCTCCTCCATGTCGGACGGGACGTCGGTAGACGGGCTGATCGAGATCTACGGGGACCTGCTGGCGCTCTCCCAGACCACTAAGATCCTCACCACGCCGAATAGCGCCTACAGCGCCGTTGCCTCCACCATGGGACACATACGATCAGAGGCGCTGAGCATCTACTCGTCACCCACGATCATCACCACCTAACTTCACACCATGCTGACTCTAAGTCACGTCGGCGTCTCCTTTGGCGCCACCGTACTCTTCTCAGACATCAATCTTCAGGTCAATGCCGGGGAGCGGATAGCACTCGCCGGGCGCAACGGCGCCGGTAAGACCACCCTTCTCAACATCATCGCCGGACTTAACGCTCCGACGGAGGGGTCTGTCGCCTTAGCCAAGGGGGCAGAGATTGGTTACCTGCCGCAATACATGATGCTCAATGATGAGCGAACCGTCCGCGAGGAGGCCCGTAAGGCTTTCTCCAAGGAGCTGGAGCTTAAGGCGACGGTGGACCGGCTGACTGAGGAGGTGGCTACCCGCACCGACTACGACACGGAGGAGTATATGGAGCTGATCCAGCAGCTCGCCAATGCGACGGAGCTGCTCTCTATCTACGACACGTCGCGGATGGAGGCGGAGATCGAGAAGACACTGAAGGGACTGGGCTTTGAGCAGAAAGACTTCGATCGGCCGACGCGGGAGTTCTCCGGAGGGTGGCGTATGAGGATAGAGCTGGCGAAGATCCTGCTCGGGAGGCCCGATCTGTTGCTACTCGACGAGCCGACCAACCACCTCGATATGGAGTCGATCGTCTGGCTGGAGGACTTCCTGACCACCTCACCCGCCGCCGTGATCATGGTCTCGCACGACCGGCGATTTCTTGACAACGCCACCACCCGCACCGTGGAGATCTCGATGGGGAAGGCGTATGACTTTAAGGTCAATTACTCCCACTACGAGGAGCTGCGGGAGGAGCGCTTCGAGCAGCAGAAGAGAGCCTACGAGAATCAGCAGAAGATGATCAAGGACACCGAGGACTTCATCGAGCGCTTTAGGTACAAGCCGACGAAGTCGACCCAGGTGCAGTCCCGGATCAAGGCGCTGGAGAAGATCGACCCGATAGAGATCGACGAGATCGACCGCAAGACGATCCACTTCCGCTTCCCCATGAGCATCCCGTCCGGTGCCTACCCCCTTGTCACTAAGGAGATGAGGGTCACCTACGACGGCAAGAGGTACGTCCTCGATGGCATTGACTTGACGATCGAGCGGGGCGATAAGATCGCCCTCGTCGGGCGAAACGGCTCGGGCAAGACCACCTTCGTGAGGGCTGTACTGGGAGAGATCCCGAGCGAGGGATCGGTCAAGATCGGCCATCAGGTGATCACCTCCTACTTTGCCCAAAACGAATCCTCCATGCTTGACCCTGAGAAGACGATCCACGACACCATCGACGATGTGGCCGTGGGGGATATCCGCTCACGGATCAACGACATACTGGGAGCATTCATGTTTGGGGGCGAGACCGCCGACAAGAAGGTGAAGGTGCTGAGTGGTGGAGAGAAGGGGCGTCTCGCGATGATCAAGCTCCTTCTCTCCCCCTCCAACTTCCTCATCCTCGATGAGCCTACCAACCACCTCGACATGGCTTCCAAGGGAGTGCTGAAGGAGGCGATAGCCAATTACGACGGCACGGTGCTGATCGTGAGCCACGACCGTGACTTCCTGGAGGGGCTGGTGGACAAGGTGATCGAATTTGAGGACGGGAAGGTCCTCAATCACCTCGGTGGTATGGAGGAGTACCTGCGGAAGCTCCACGACCGCAATGCGGAGATCAATCAGTCGATCGAGAAAGAGACTGACGGGGAAAAGAAGACCACTAAGGGAGGGGGACGCGAAGACTATGAGCAGCAGCGGGAGCAGCAGCGACAGATCTCGCGCTTAGAGAAAGCCCTCGCCAAGGCAGAGGAGACGGTCGATCGGCTCGAGACAGAGAAGGCTTCCTTGGAGGATCAGCTGACGATACAGGCCACTCCGGACCTGCTCAATCAGTACGAGGAGGTAGACTATAAGCTGAAGAAAGCGATGAAGGAGTGGGAGAAGTGCGCTGAGGAGCTAGCAGCCTACAGCGAGTGATCAGCTCAGCTTGTAGAGCGGTGAGATCACCCGACGCTGCAGCACCTCCAGATGTAGGTCGCGATCGGGCTGCACTCCGATCTCCAGAAGGGCATTACTCATAGACTCTCTCGCCACAGTCGGGTTGTTATTCTGCCCACTGAGGTGACAGAGAGCGAGGAAGCGCAGGTCGGGGCGGTAGTTTCGCGTCACCGTACAGGCCGCTTCGCGATTGCTGAGATGCCCATTGCCACCGAGGATCCTTCTCTTAAGCATCATCGGATAGGGACCGGTGCGTAGCATCTCCTCATCGTAGTTACTCTCGATCACGAGATAATTTGCCTCCCTGATGGCTGCCTCCACCTCTGCAGTCACCTCACCCACATCGGTCATCAGCGTGAAGCAGCCACTTGGCCCGGTGATCCGGTACCCGACATTCTGCGTTGCGTCGTGCGGCACCTCAAAGGAGGTGATCTCCATGGCACCCAACGTGAGCGGCTCGCCCAGCTCCATGAGAGCCAAGTGGTTCATCAGTCCACCATGCAGGTAGGTGGCGTGGTGAAGTGCCTTATAGACCAGTGGGGAGGCATAGACCGGTATGGAGAAGTCCACGGCAAAGGACTCTAATCCCCGGATATGATCAGCATGGTCGTGGGTAATGAAGATGGCGGCGAGCTGCTTGGGATCGATCGCCAGCTCCTTAAAGCTCTTCTTGAGCGTGCGGATCCCGAGACCGGCATCGATCATAATCGTCGTGCCGCCACAGGAGAGGAGAGAGGCATTGCCACAGCTACCGCTGCTGAGGCTCCGGAAGTAAAAGGCCTCGGGATCTCTAGTCGAGTCGGGAAAGAGGGAGGATGCAAACATGTACTATCAGACAGTCATCTCTCCCCTGAGATTGACCCCCATCAGCCGCTTCACCTCATCTGAGGACTTACCGCTACCTAGCAGGTGCATAAGCTTAGCCAGAGCCGCCTCCACGGTCATATCGTGACCGCTCAGCACGCCGGCACTCAGCAGGGTGACCCCTGTCGCATAGCGCTCCATCTTCACCTTTCCCACAAAACACTGCGAGATATTGACGATGATGATCCCCTGGGACGTGGTTTCCCTAAGGATCTCAAGGAAATGCTTCGATGCCGGGGCATTGCCACTGCCGAAGGTCCTAAAGACCACGGCCTTGAGCCCCGGAGTCTCAAAGGCAGACGCCACCATACTCTCCGGAAGCCCCGGAAAGAGCGAGAGGACGAGTATATTGGGGTCGAGGTCCAGGTGAAGTCGCAGGTCGCCCTCCCCGTAGTCATTCCGCATCAGCACCTCAGGATGATAGTGGATGTCAATGCCCGCATGTGCGAGACAGGGATAATTGGGGGAGTCAAAAGCCTTGAATTGGTCCGAGCTCACCTTCGTGCAGCGGTTGCCCCTCAGGAGACGATTGTCGAAGTAGATGCACACCTCCCTCAGGAGGGGATTTCCCATCGGATCCTTTGCCGCTGCGATCTCGATCGAGGTGAGCAGATTCTCCTTCCCATCCGTCCGCACCTTACCGATAGGCAGCTGCGACCCGGTCAGGAGGACCGGCTTGCAGAGACCGTCCAGCATAAAGCTGAGCATCGAGGCGGTGTAAGCCATGGTGTCCGTCCCATGGAGTATCACGAAGCCGCTGTACTTGTCATAATTCTCCCGGATGGTCAGCGCCATCTCCCGCCAGTGCGTCGGCCCCATCTCGCTGGAGTCGATCACCTGATCGAAGGAGTAGGTGTCGATATGGAAGGAGAAGTTATTCACCTCCGGCACATGCTCCTCTATGTAGGCAAAGTCTATCGCCTTGAGCGCACCGGTGGCAGGATCCTCGGTCATGCCGATTGTCCCGCCGGTATAGATAAGGAGGACAGCGGTCGAGGGGTCGTAGGGCTTATTATTCGTTGATTTTCTCATGGTGACTATAGAAGTAAAAAAGGTCAAGCGCAAAGATAGCGATATTATCGGCTCGGCGTCACAGTGACCCCCACCTCGATCACTCCTCGGATGACAGAGTCCCTCAGCAGCGGACGAAGACTAAGGGTATAGGTGCCGGACTGCTCCGGGGCAAAGTCCGACAGGATCTCGAAGGGGTACTCCCGGACGACATATCCGGTCGTACTGATCTGTCGTTGCTTGACAGGCATCATCAGCTGTGACTCCCGGTACTGGTGTTCAGGGGTCTCCAGGACGACCCCGAGCGGCACCTGGCGTAGGGTAAAGTCAGGCGACACCCTCACGACACCCTCCACCTGGTAGCGCTCATCAGCTGTGACGGGGAAGGTGTAGAATAGCTCCTCACTCTGTCCCCACCCCATATCCTCCAGAGACTGGTAGTAGGAGTAGACGGGAAGAGTCGACTGACGACACCCCACCGCCATCAGACAGGGGATAAGCAGGAGTAGTCTGCCGAGCTTTTTCATTCTCTTCTTCCTCGCAGTGTCACTTGCGAGAGTCCCGCCGCTGCTGTCTCACCCCCTTGGACCGACCGGACGAGCCACCCTGAGAGCGCCTCCTATTCCGACCATTACGCGACCGCTTAGGACGAGAGGCTTCCCGAGACTTGTCGAAGCGGGAGACACTCTCCTCCGATAGGATGTCACTCACCCGGCTGAGTGGGGAGACCTGCTCCTCCTCGGTGTCAGAGACGAGGGAGACGGGCTGTACGCCGGCACGATTTTGATCGATTACCTCCAGAGCTCGCTCCTTGCTGATCGTCACCACCTCACGCTGCTTCGACGGAGCGCCCCCGGTGGAGATATAGGAGACCTTACCGGCGAGGGTGTCCGCCTTGAGGAACGCATAGACCCCACGCTGACACTCCAGCCGCACATCTCTCGGTGGCAGCGAGCTCTGAGCCTCGGCGTAGGTGTCTCGCTCATAGTTGAGACAGCACTTCAGCTTAGCACACTGACCGGCAAGCTTCTGAGGATTGATGGCAATATCCTGCAGGCGAGCCACATTAGTACTGACGGAGTGGAAGCTGGTCATCCACCCCGAGCAGCAGAGCTGTCGCCCGCAGGGACCTATACCACCGATCCGCCCCGCCTCCTGACGGGCACCGATCTGCCTCATCTCCACACGTATGTGGAATGCCTCCGCCAGCTCTCGGATCAGCTGCCGGAAGTCCACCCTATGGTCTGCGATGTAGTAGAAGATCGCCTTCTGCCCATCTCCCTGATACTCCACGTCCCCGATCTTCATATCCAGCCCGAGCCGCTTTGCGATCTGGCGGCTGCCGATCATCGTCTCGTGCTCCTTCGCCTTGCTCTCCTCATACTTCTGCAGGTCGAGCGGACGTGCTAAGCGATAGATGGTCTTGGGCTGCTCCGGAGGAGTGACCCCGAGCTTACGCATCTGGAGATCCACCAGCCGACCGGTGAGCGAGACCCGCCCGATATCGTGACCGGGAGAGGCCTCGACAGCCACCATGTCACCCTTGGCGAGGGGGAGACGAAGATTATTTAGGAAAAACTCTTTGCGGGTGTTCTTGAATTGTACCTCCACGTACGGATGGTCGTCCAGAGACTCCGGCACGTCGTAGAAGTAATCGTATGTATCCAACTTCCCACTATTGCCCGCAACTGACGGGCACCTGGTGGGAGAGCCATTATCTTGTGTCATATAATACTCGACTTGACTTTGATGGTCTTGCGACTACACAAAGGTAGCAAAATGAGGGGACAGGACTATCGCCACCGCGGGTGCCTGATCTCGCAAAACTAATACCGGTAATAGTCAAAACTAATACCGGTAAGAGATTACACTAATATCGGTAATAGATAACACTAATACCGGTAATAGAATTAACCTGTTGGCAGAGTATGATTTACCGAGTAAAACACTTACAGAGAGCTATCAGATGCTTCGTCGTGCTTAGGGATAACTTTTCCTATCCACACAGAGCGAGTCCAGCAGGACCGCCCCCTCCCGATAGACTCTCACCCGAAGCTCATCGGAGGTGACCAGCATGATGCCATAGTAGCGCGCTCCGCTCTCAGAGGCGACATGTCGCTCCGGATCCTGTACGGAGTAGGTCTTGTGCGCCGTGCTTAGTCCTATGTAGTGAGGTCCGTCGCCATCGGGATCCCGATCGTGGGCAAAGATATGGTCATGTCCTGCCAGCACAAGGTCCACCCCACAGCGACGGAAGAGGGGACCGAGCAGACTGTTATTTAGGAGGTTAAATCGGTTTTTCGTCCCGGAGTAGACCGGGTGATGAGCGCAGACCACTAGGAAGGGCTGATCCTTCCGCTCCATCAGCACCCGCTCCAGCCAGGGACGCTGTGAGCCGAAGGACCAGAAGAGGGAGTTGGAGTCGTAGCAGACCACCCGCATATCGGGGTAGTCGATATAGTAGGCGTGCCCTACCCTCTCCTCGGGACCATTGTCAGGGTAGTCGAGGACATACTCCCAGCGATCATCCACATCGTACATCAGGCCCGCTTCATTCTCATGATCGCCGATCACGGTGATCAGAGGGATGCGCGGTGCCACAGAGGCAAAGGCATCGTAGTACCGTCTCCAGTACTGATCATGAGGGCGCTCAATCAGGTCTCCCACCTGGATCCATGCCGCCGCATCGGGGTGCGCCCTATACAAGCTGTCCATCAGCGGTCGCGTATCATCGCCCCAAGTGTCCTGTACATCTCCGATAAGCACAAAGGTCTGAAGGGTATCCGACGGGATGACGAGCGTGTCCCGATAGGCCTCCACCCCATCACCTGAGGTGATCGTGTAGGGGTACCGCCCCACCTCAAGGGAGGGAATAGTCACACTCTGCACATGCGTCACACCGCCGTGCGTTTTTATCTCATGATGCAAGGCTCCGATCCGGAAGAGGAGACTATCACCGCCGTAGAGGCGGAGGATGTCCCCGCTGCGATCCGATCCGGACACCCAGGAGACGACACGCCCACGCAAGCCATCCTCCCGAGCGACCAGCTGCACCCGCTGCACACTGTCCGACAGGACGTACTCCGGCTCGATAAGGGGAGCGATCCAGTCAGACCAATTGTAACCCACTGTCCCGGTACAAGCGGCTAATAACGAAGCTGAGACGATCCTTATGATCTTACCCATAGGGTCTTATTATTATGTTTATCAGACACGCAAATTTAGTAACACGTCCCAACTTGACCAAGCTGGTAAGCCGGACTTTCGGCACAAAAGCATGGGCGCCTTCCTGTTTTGCATTTGCCTAAGTGTCAAAAACGTGGTACCTTCGCACGATATTAGATCGTACTTGTACGCTTACAACCGAAACAATGGCAACATTAGAGAAACTAAGAAGCAAAGCCGGATGCCTTATCGCCGCAGTAGGTCTCGGCATGGTCGCTTTTATCCTCGGAGACCTGGTCACTGGGGGAAGTGCCCTGTGGAGAGACAGCAAGATGACAGCATTCTCTGTCAATGGCAATAAGGTCCGCATCGAGGACTACCAGCAGCATGTCAATGCGATGAATGAGCAGATGCGTGCGCAGGGTCAGTCCCTCAACTCCGACCAGACGGTACAGCTCAATAATCAGATCTTCGGCACCATCGTCTCCAATATGGTACTCCACGACGAGGCGGGCAAGATCGGTCTGAGCATCACTCCTGCTGAGACCTTTGACCTTATCCAAGGTCAGAATGTCTCGCCCATCATCCGTCAGCAATTTACGGATCCCAATACAGGAGAGTTCAATAGAGCACAGCTTCTTACGTTCCTCAAGCAGCTCAATGCGAAGGAGAATTACAGCCCTGAGCAGCAGTCGCAGATCGACCAGATGCGGAGCATGTGGGCTGAGACGGAGACCCAAGTGAGAGACCTCCGACTCCAGGAGAAGTATCTCGGACTCCTCTCCAAGGCTATCGTAGCGAATAAGCTCGAGGTGGCTCGTGAGACCGAGTACAATAAGACGGTCCAGAACCTCACCTACGTCGGTCGTCGCACGATCGCTCTGCCTGACTCCGCTGTCACGGTAGCTGATGCGGAGATCAAGGACTACTACAATGCGCACAAGGACTACTTCCGCACCGATGCCGGGGCTCACGTGGACGTCATCTACGCCTCCATCGATCCCTCAGAGGCAGACTATAAGGCTGCAGAGGAGGACATCCGGTCTGCGCGCGAGGAGCTGATCGCCGGTAAGGATCCCGCTCTCGTGCTCTCTGACTACAGCGATGTGCCCTACGCTGATACTTACATCACTGCCGAGGACATCAATACCCCCTCGATGCCTACGGAGATCGCAAGCTTCATCACCACAGCGGAAGTGGGCTCTGTCAGTGAGATCGTCCCGCAGGACAAGAACTTCCTCGTCGCTAAGATCATCAGCCGCAAGCAGGCTCCCGAGTCTCTGCTCGTGAGCCACATCGTACTCCCGCCCGCCGGTACACCAAATGCCCCCGAGGTGAACGCTGACAGTCTCCTCACCGCTCTCAAGGCTGCGCCCGAGACCTTTGCCACGGCTGCCCAGACCTACTCCCTCGACCGCAACTCCTCCGCTCAGGGCGGTCAGATCGGCTGGCTCACCGAGGCGATGGCATCCAATTACATCGGTCAGGACTTTGCTCAGGCTGTCTACTCCGCTCAGGTGGGAGTCCCCTTCTCCTTTACCTCCAAGTATGGTGAGCACATCATCCTCGTTTCTGAGGCCAAGCCAGTGGTCGATAAGTTTAAGGTCGCCCTTGCAGCCAAGGAGGTGACCGCCTCCACGGAGACGCAGACACGGATCTACAATAACCTCAGCTCTTTCCTGACTTCAAATAAGGACAAGGATCTGACTCAGGAGGCTCTCAACGCCGGCTACCAGGTACTCCAGGATCAGCTGATCTCCTCCTCTCAGCCCTCCATTGCCCCCGGCATCAGCAACAGCCGCGACATCGTCACCTGGACGATGCAGAATAAGGAGGGGACGATCTCTCCGATCAAGGAGGCCGATGAAAAGTACGTCGTCACCCGCGTCGGAAAGAAGTTTGCCGAGGGCTTCATGCCCATCGAGGTGGTGAAGGATCAGATCTCTGCACTCCTCGCCAATCAGAAGAAGGCAGATCTCCTCTACGACCAGATGATGAGCGCTGACCACTCCTCACTCGAGGCGTACGCAGGTGCGATCGGTGCCTCCGTCGACTCTCTCAGCTTTGTCAAGTACAGCACCACCAGGCTCGAGAGCCTCGGTGTGGAGCCGGGAATCAACTCTGCTGCCGCTGTCGCAGGGCTGAACACCCCGACCCCTGTAAAGGGTCTCAATGGCGTCTACCTCGTCAATGTCCTCTCCCGTGAGGCTGATGCACAGGCGAGCGATGCAGCGACGATCAAGACCTCACTCGAGCGCTCACTGCAGGGTATGATCCGCGCAACGGCTCTCCAGACGGTCATCTCCAAGGCTAAGATCTCTGACAACAGATACAACTTCTTCTAAGCCTTAGACCAAGTCCTTAAATAGAAAGAGCGCCCCCCCTACAAAGGGAGGTCGCTCTTCTTTTTCTACCCAAGCAATTACCAGGCGGCTCAATACAACAGAAGCCACGCCTGGAGCGTGATCCCGGCGTGGCTATGAGGGGTGACTGAGTTGGGATTCGAACCCAAGACCCACAGCTTAGAAGGCTGTTGCTCTATCCAACTGAGCTACTCAGCCAGAGAGTGACCCCGTCACTCATTGACCGTGCAAAGGTACGACATTTAGCTCAAAAGTCTAAGCCTATGGTCCGCAAACTGCAACAATATAAGAGAGCACCTCAGGCTGACCGAAGTGCTCTCCTGGATAAAGAGTTGGAGTACGGGGATTCGAACCTCGACAGACAGAACCAAAACCTGTAGTGCTACCATTACACCATACTCCAGTCTGATATTGCCGCAAAGGTACTGAAAAAGGGGCAAGGCGGCAAGGTGAAAATCTTGGCACCCGGGCAATTTTTTGCTACCTTTGCGGGGTCTACGGGTGTTTTTCATCCGCCGGTTCGCTAGCTCAGTTGGTAGAGCACAACACTTTTAATGTTGGGGTCTCGGGTTCGAACCCCGAGCGAGCCACCGGTAAGGAGAGAGAGTCGATATGGTGTCGGTTCTCTCTCCTTCTCCTTTTATGTAACGGCATTCCTATGCATACAAATTGGTGGGATGTGATTAACCAAAAATGTCAGTTAATAGAGCTATATTTGCTCTCCGAGGACCTTTGGAAAAGGTCTGTCGGGATAGACTACTGAGTACCACCTTAAGATACAACCTTATGAAGTCAAAGATATTAGGTCTCGCCATGAGTGCCCTCTTCACTATAGGGGCGGGGGCACAGACCTTCATGGAGTGGCAGGATCCGGCTGTCAACGAGATTAATCGCCTACCGATGCGGGCACGCTTCTTCCCCTACGCCACTGAGCAAGAGGCAAGGGTGGATGACCCGCTGCGCTCCAGTCGTACCCTGTCGCTCGAGGGCGAGTGGAAGTTTGCCGCCACCAGAGATGTCAAGGGATACCCCACCGACTTTATGAAGCCTGGCTTTGACGACAGCGCCTGGCGCACGATACCTATCCCGGGACTGTGGGAGAAAAACGGCGTCTGCGATCCGATGTACCTCAATGTCGGATATCCCTGGCGCGGACACTTCAAGAATCAACCTCTCGCCAAGGAGCCGGTACCCTATAAGGACAATATCGTCGGCTCCTACCGTCGAGAGATCGTCGTACCGGCGGACTGGAGCGGGGAGGATATCACGCTCTACATCGGGGCGGTCAGCTCCTGCGCCTATGTCTGGGTCAATGGCGACTTCGTGGGCTATACGGAGGATGGGAGACTGGAGGCGGAGTTTGACGTCACCCCATTCATCAAGCCGGGTGAGACGAATACGATCGCCTTCCGCGTCTTCCGCTGGTGCGATGGGACTTACCTGGAGGATCAGGATATGTTTCGCCACACCGGATTTCACCGTGACGTTTACCTCTACGCCCGTCCCAAGTCACACCTGGCCGATATTACGATCACGCAGGACTTAATCAATGACTACAAGGACGGGCTGCTGGCTCTCCGACTCAAGTCTACCGGCTCACCCCGGTATGAGCTTACCCTCACTGATGCCCTCGGACAGATGGTCTGGGAGCGCTCGCTACCGGGCTTCAATGTCAACACCATCCGAGCCATTATCCCCGGTGTCGCTCCCTGGACCGCCGAGACCCCCAATCTCTACAAGCTCGAGATCAAGAGCTTCGTCGACGGGAAGCTCTCCGAGGTGTCCCGCTTCGATATCGGTTTCCGCAACATCAGGATCGAGGACACTTTGCTCAAGGTTAATGGCAAGCCGGTCCTCATCAAGGGTGCCAATCGCCACGACACCGACCCCAATACCGGATGCATCGTGTCGCGCGAGCGAATGCTAGAGGACGTGAAGCTGGCGAAGCAATTTAATATGAATGCCATCCGCACCTGTCACTATCCCAATGATCCCTACTTCTACAAGCTCTGTGACGTCTACGGTCTCTATGTCTGTGCCGAGGCGAACATTGAGTCTCACGGTATGGGCTACGGAGCGGAGTCGCTCGCCAAGCAGCCGGAGTGGGCGGTTCCCCATGTGGAGCGAAACGTCCGGCAGGTGGCCTCGAGAGGCATTCACCCGTCGATCATCATTTGGTCGATGGCCAATGAGGCTGGGGATGGAGAAAACTTCGCTGCCGCCCGCTCGGCAATCAAGAAGCTCGACACCACCCGACCCATCATGCTCGAGCGTGCTATTGACGGTCCCAATACCGACATCTACGGCAACATGTACCGCCGCCCTAGTGAGCTCCTCGCCTATGCGAATGGCAACCCTTCCAAGCCTTTCATTCTTGCGGAGTACGCTCACGCCATGGGAAATAGCCAGGGCTGCATGACCGACTACATGGAGCTCTTCCACACCTATCCGGTTCTGCAGGGTGGCTTCATCTGGGACTTTGTTGACCAAGCGCAGTATATGGAGAAGCCTGACGGCACCACCGTCAGAGGCTACGGCGGCGACTGGAACGACTACGACCCGAGCGACAATAACTTCTGCGATAACGGACTCTTCGACTGCACCCGCATGCCTAAGCCCAATGCGGTGGAGGCAAAGTACGCCTACCAGCCGGTCCTCACCACCATGGAAGGACAGCTCTCTGACGGACGCGTGACGCTGCTGATCAAGAACGACAACGACTTCCGTCCGCTCGACTATCTGTCCCTGAGCTATGCCGTCACTGTCGACGGACAGGAGGTGCACTCACGCTCCATGGTCTGCCCCGTCGTCCAGCCCGGTGAGACCGAGCGGCTGGAGATCAAGCTCCCTGCGATCGATGCCACCGGAAAGGATGTCTTCCTCAATGTCGAGTATCGCACACTGGAGGATCAGCCGCTCATCCCGGCCGACCACCTCGTAGCACGCAACCAGCTCACGCTCGCCGAGCATACCGAGCGGATGCTGCCACTTGGTCAGTACGGCTATGTGACGCTGGAAGAAATGTCAGAGCAGACGATCTACTTCTTAGTCAATCACGACTGCGTCGTCTCCTTCGACAAGACAAGCGGCTTCCTTACCGGCTACAGCATGGGCGACAGTCAGTACATGGCAGAGGGGTCGGCACTGAAGCCCTCCTTCTATCGAGCCCCGACCGACAACGATGAGGGCGCCGGTCTCCAGCGGAAGTGGCAGGCGTGGAGAGATCCGGAGATGAAGCTCACCTCGCTCAGCTACGAGGTGATCAATGCACGCGGTCATGTGGTCGCCAAGTATGATCTGCCCGGTGTCCGGTGTGACCTGACGATGGAGTACACGATCGATGTGGACGGAAAGGTCTACATCTCTCAGAAGCTCGATCCCCGAAGCAACGACAAGGATATGCCGGAGCTCTTCCGCTTCGGTCTGCAGATGGAGATGCCTGTCTCCTACAGCCAGATCCACTACTACGGTAGAGGTCCTATCGAGACCTACCCCGACCGTAAGTCGAATGCATTCATCGGCTGGTACGACCTCGCTGTCAGCGATGCTTACTTCTCCTACGACCGTCCTCAGGAGAGCGGTCTCCACAGCGATCTCCGCTACTGGTCTGTCATCAATGAACAGGGCGAGGGACTGGGCTTTGTGTCGGGTAAAAGCTTCTACGCCTCCGCCCTGCCCTACAGCGTTGCTCAGCTGGAGGACTTCCCCGAGAAGGCGCAGCGCCACTCGGAGCAACTGACCCCAAGTAAGGACAGGGTCTTCCTCCACATCGACGCCGAGCATCTCGGCCTCGGAGGCGTCGACTCCTGGGGATCCATCCCACCGGAGCGGTGGCGACTCCCATACGGCAGCTACAGCCAGGAGATCTGTTTCTTCCCTGTAGCCAGACGCTGACAATTGTTTCCAAAGAGGAGCTCCTTCCTATCTGAGGGGGCTCCTCTTTTTTTATACTAAAAATAGTGTAAGCTGAGAGGTTTGGGTACCTTTGCTGAGCATTCATCCATCACTAAGGATATTATGAGCGAGAAGATATACTACGGCATGACCACAGACGAGGTGGCGAAGGATCTCGATACCTCGACCGAGCAAGGTCTCTCCCCGGAGGAGGTACAGCAGAGACTGGAGAAGTACGGACACAATAAGCTGAGGGAGAAGAAGCGGACCCCGATATGGAAGATCTTCCTGAGCCAATTCAAGGACACGCTTGTCCTGGTCCTGATCCTCGCAGCCATCGTCACAGCAGTGATCGCCATTGTCGACAAGACGAATAACTTCACCGACAGCTTCATCATCCTCGCCATCCTGATCGTCAATGCGGTCATCGGCACGATCCAGGAGCACAAGGCGATGGTCTCCCTCGACTCGCTCAATCGCATGAGTGCTCCCCATAGCAAGGTGATCCGTGGGGGCAACATCACCGAGATCAGCTCCGAGGAGATCGTCCCGGGAGACGTGGTAGTGCTCGATGTGGGCGACATCGTCCCCGCCGACATACGGCTGACCGACTGCGTCAATCTCAAGATCCAGGAGGCGGCTCTCACCGGAGAGTCGGTCTCGAGTGACAAGAGCGCCGACCCGCTGCAGGCTGACCCCGACCTACCGATCGGCGACCGCACCAATATCGCCTTCTCCACCGGTCTTGTCACCTATGGTCGCGGCAAGGGTATCGTCGTGGCGACCGGTATGGCGACCGAGGTGGGACACATCGCTGAGATGCTCTCCGAGACCGAGCAGCAGGAGATGCCACTCCAGAAGAGGCTAAATCAGCTCGGCAAGGTCCTCGGATTCCTCGCCCTCGGCATCTGCGTCCTGATCTTTATCCTCGGTATCCTCTACGGTCAGCACATCCTCGATATGCTCCTGATGGCTGTCTCCCTCGGTGTGGCTGCCATCCCCGAGGGACTACAGGTGGTGGCGACGCTCGTCCTCGCCATGGGCGTGCAGCGGCTCGTAAAGCACAATGCCATCGTCCGGACGCTACCCTCCGTCGAGACCCTCGGCAGCACCTCTATCATCTGCTCCGATAAGACCGGCACCCTGACGCAGAATAAGATGACCATCACCCACGCCTGGCTGCCCGGTGAGGAGCTGATCGAAATGGATGAGGCGACTAAGGTGCCTGAGGCGACTGAGGAGAGCCTTAGGTTGCTCCTCGAGGTGGGATCGCTCGCCAACGAAGCACACCAGTCCGACGATCCCGATGCGGAGAGCCCCTACAGCGGCGACCCGACGGAGATCGCCTTCCTTGAGCTCGCCAGTCGTCGAGACGGGATGAGCAAAAACGACCTCGAGGCGAAGCACCCACGCCGCGCCGAGGTCCCCTTCGACTCCGAGCGAAAGATGATGTCCACCATCAACGCCATGGAGGGGAAAGAGCTCCGAACCAATGTCAAGGGCGGAACCGACGAGGTACTCTCCCGCTGCAGCCACTACCTCCGCGCAGGTGAGCGTGTACCACTGACCGATGAGGTGGCGGAGGAGATCCGCTCATCCAATGTCCACATGGCCGAGGAGGCGCTCCGAGTACTCACCGTCGCCTATGCAGACATCGACTCACTCCCTGCTGAGGAGAGCTCCGAGGCGGTCGAGAGAGACCTGACCTTCGTCGGTCTCGTGGGGATGATCGACCCGGCTCGACCGGAGGTGATCCCCGCCGTAGCCGAGTGCCGCACAGCCGGCATCAAGCCTGTGATGATCACCGGTGACCACCAGGTGACCGCCTCTGCCATAGCCCGGCAGATCGGGATCCTCGAGGAGGGCGATCGTGTGACCAACGGCACTGAGCTGGAGAAGATGAGCGACGAAGAGCTCTACGACCTCGTCCCCCACTGCGCCGTCTACGCCCGTGTGGCGCCTGAGCATAAGGTGCGTATCGTCAAGGCGTGGCAGAAGCACGGCAAGGTGGTCGCCATGACCGGCGACGGAGTCAATGACGCTCCGGCGCTGAAGAGAGCCGACATCGGCATCGCCATGGGCATCACAGGCACCGAGGTCTCCAAGGACGCCGCCGACGTGGTGCTGACAGACGACAACTTCGCCACGATCGTCAATTCGGTTCGCGAGGGACGTCGCATCTACGACAACATCGTTAAGTCGGTCCAGTTCCTCCTCACCTCCAATATCGGTGAGGTGATGCTGATCCTCATTGCCACTGTCTTCAACCTCGGCAACCCGCTGCTCCCGATCCATCTCCTCTGGGTCAATCTCGTCACCGACAGCCTCCCCGCTCTCGCCATCAGCCTCGACCCCCCGGCGGAGGGGATCATGAAGCGCCCCCCGATCGACAGCGAGAAAGGCTTCTTCACCAGAGGCTTCATCTGGCGAATGTGCTACCAGGGACTGATCATCGGACTGCTGGCACTCACCGGCTACCTGATCGGTAAGAATGACGGAGGGGTCGAGCTGGGTCAGACGATGGCCTTCATCGTCATATGTATGGCTCAGATGCTCAACATCCGCAACCTCCACTCCAGCACACTGCCGAGCTGGCGCACCTCACCCTTCAGGAATATGCCGCTCTTCTGGGCGCTCGTCGTCTCCACGCTGATGATGGCTGCGGTGGTCTTCATCCCCGGCATTAACGACATCTTCCACCTCGAGATGCCCGATCCGAAGCACTTCCTGATGGTCCTTGGGCTGATGTTTGTCCCGATCGTGATTGTCAACCTCTTCAAGCTCCTCGGCATCAATACCATCAAGGGAGAGTAAAGCCTCCCCACATATCTATAAGCGAGGGACTGCCCGCACACCATACGTGCGGGCAGTCCCTCGCTTCGTATGTGTCGAGTTCATCGTCTGGTCATCAAGTGTCACCCGAAGGAAAATCGAAGCCCGAAAAGTCGGTGAGAACGAAAAATGCACACATAACTGAAGATCAGCGGTTAGCAGTCACCCGATTCTATTACCGGTATTAGATGATTCTAATACCGGTAATAGTGTCAACTAATACCGACTATAGTGATGACTAATACCGATATTAGTCTGAGGGTATCTCGATGCAGAGAGATAGAGTCTCACTGCTCTCGGTTGCTTTATCCGGACACCGGGCATATTTTCTCAGTGGAAGGAATGATTTTCGAAGCAAGAAGAGAAATACAGACAAAGGTCGACGTTCAGGAGCTCCATGCAACACAGAGCACTTCATACGGGACCACAGTCGGGAATTCGCACTCCGGAGGACTTCTGTCAGGTGATGGCACGGAGCGATCATTACGGGAGGAAATAGGTACATTTGCGCAGATCTTTTGAGAAAAGACCTTATCTAATCCAAAGAGACCCTTTATTCAGCAACAAAGATGAGTAACACCGTACCACCATCGGGGGAGAGGACCGACAAGTGGCAGCGTGCGCTTGACGCAACGGTCAGCACCCTTAAGACGACCAAGTTTTGGTCCGAGCTGTTTATTATGACGGCAGCGGTATTCATGTGCGCCGTGGCCATTCACTTCTTCCTTTACCCAAGTGGGATCATCACAGGATCGGCGACAGGTGTGGCGATCGTCTTCAATCGACTCATGCCGGGCATCACGACAGGTAACTTCATCCTGATCATCAATGTCCTGCTCCTGATAGTCGCCTTCATCATCCTGGGGCCGGAGTTTGGCGCCAAGACGGTCTACACCTCGATCATCCTCGGTCCATTTGTCGACTTCCTGGCCGACGTGGCACCGATAGAGGGGTCGCTCTTTGCCACCGAAATAGCGGGGACGATGTACTCCGATCTCTGGTCGGATGCGCTCTGGTTTGTCCTCATCATCGGCATAGCGCAGGCGATCCTCTTCTCCGTCAATGCCTCAACCGGGGGACTGGACATCGTGGGGAAGATCATCACGAAGTACACCCACATGCCCATCGGTACATCGGTGGCGATAGTGGGGATACTCTCCTGCTTTACCGCACTCCTCACCAGCTCTCTCGGCAACGTGCTTATGGGCATCTTAGTCACCTGGATCAACGGACTGATCATCGACTACTTCATGAGCAAGATGAGTACGAAGATCCGCGTGATGATCGTCGTCGATGACCCGACGAAGACCAAGGACTACATCCTCCATACGATCAATCGTGGCGTCACGATCCACGAGGTCTATGGTGGCTACACGGGCAAGAAGAAGTATCAGCTGGAGACCGAGCTGGATCAGAAGGACTTCACGAAGCTACGGCAGTACCTCAGCACCACGACGGAGAATACCTTCGTCACCGCCGATCCGGTGAGCGATGTCTATGGTATCTGGCGGGAGAAGCCGCACCTCAAACAGCTGGAGGAGGAGGCTGAGGTAGAGAGCACGGTAACCATCCCCAATAGTCGCCGCATCAAGCCGGAGTAAATCCCAATGCATAAGTTAGTACTGCGACCGCTCTTTGCGCTCCTCGCCCTACTCTCCCTGACTCTGCTCTCGAGGGCGGAGGAGCGGAGGCTGGACCCGATCCACATCGATCTGGAGGCGCGCGGGAGCTACCACCTAGACTATGTCGCCGGCACTCTGGATGAGGGGCGGACAGGATTTAGGGGCGACATCTTCAACTTCATTATGTGGGGTGAGCTGGCTCCAAAGCTGGAGTACAAGGCTCGGGTGCGGCTCAATGGCGTCAATAGTGACTACTCCTTCTTCGACGCCACCGACTGGCTCTACCTCTCCTACAAGCTGACCGACCGTCTCTCGATCCTGGCGGGCAAGTGGACGATCTACGTGGCGGGCTGGGAGCCGGAGCTGGCGCCGATAGACTGCTTCCAGCTGTCGGTCTTCCTCTACCACATCCCCTGCTACGCCTGGGGCGTGACCGGTTTCTACACCCTACCTGGGGAGAAGGACACCCTCGGGGCGCAGCTCTGTGAGAGTCCTTTTCGTCGCGAGTGGCAACAGAAGTCCGGGACGCCGGCAAGTATGTATGCCTACAACTTCTTCTGGGAGGGAAGCCATGGGTGGTACGACCCGCTCTGGTCGGCCAATGTGATCGAGTACCAGCCGGGGAAGTTCATCAATTACCTCTACCTCGGCAATCGATTCAACATCGGCTCCAAGACGGAGCTGGACATTGACCTGGGGAATAGAGCGACCTTTGGACAAAAGCCATTCTTCTTCTCCGATTACTCTCTCACCACTCGGCTGAAGTACTACCCCTCCGACTACCTCAAGCTGATCCTCCGAGCCGGTTACGATACCAATAAGAGCGGTCTCGATGCCGACCACATGGTGACCGATGGAACGGAGATCAGCCAGGTGGGCTGCGGGGTGGAGTACTTCCCCTACGGAGACAACCGTCTGAGGCTGCACGGTAATATCGGATACGCCTTTGGCACCAATACACACCCCGAGGCGGAGGTGCTGGACAGGGAGATGCTCCTTGACGTGGGACTCACTTGGCGGATCCATGCCAAGTAATCGGTGGCGTGTAGTCATTTTTATTATCTTTGTCACACAGTGTGGTGGTAGCGACCTCCACTTACCATAGTAACCACTTAGTGAATCAACAGCATGAATTTCCTAAAGAGACTCTTCGGCGTCGGCAGTGACGACAACGACAGCAAGGACGATGACCGTCGCCGGGAAGAGAGACGCCCCGAGCCCTCTGCCAAGCCCGAACCTAAGCCACAGAGGAGCGAGGCAGAGAGAGAGAGACCTCAGCGCCCCCAGCGCCGCCGTAACAACAATCCCGATGAGCGGCGTAACCAGCCACGACGCAAGCCCTCAGACAATGAGCGGAGACCCAAGCGCAATGACGAGGCCACCGAGGACAACCGTCGCAGAGGCGGATCCGGGGAGAGCGGTCGCCGTCGTCGCCGCCCCGCAGACCGTCGAGGCGAGCGGAGGAACCGCATCGAGGAGAGACCCCGCGCCACCGAGCTCTCAGAGTATGTACTGAGCACAGCAGAGGTGGTGCACGATGAGGAGCGAGATAAGTGGCGCTCACTCGACTTCCGTAAGCTGGACACGGTGACCTCTGAGAGGACTCTGGCACAGGATCACCCCGAGGACCTTGATCTGCCGGAGCCGATGCGTCAGGCGATCCGGGAGTCGCTCGTCTGGGTTTCCTATGACGAGGATTTGCCGGAGATCAGCTTTGACGAAGAAGGCAATAAGCAGATCGGAGGGACTGAGGAGCAGCAGCGGCAGCCCTACTTCCTCGAGCCGAGTACGATCTGGACCAAGGCTCCTATCTCTGAGGGCGACGGCGGACGACTGAAGTACTCCCCCTCCTACCTCGAGCTCACCCCGGAGCAGAGATATGAGTATCTCGACTGGCTCACCCGCAAGGACAAGAGCGGCAAGTGGGGCTACGTCTTCCTCTACTACAATGGTCTGGAACGCCACCTCCTGCTGGGCGATCTCGACCGTGCCGTGGAGGAGATCCTGAAGCTCCGCGAGACCTTCCCCTGGCAGCACAAGCTGATCAACGCCTCCGAGTACGCTGTGATCAACTCTTGCTTTGCCCGTCGCCGCAGAGATCTGCTCCAGAAGCTGATCGATGAGGGTGCCTTCACCGGTATCTCTCTCCTTCAGATGACCATCTCCTACGAGAGTGATGTCAATCTCGGGGCTGAGGACCTGCTCAATATCTTCTACAAGCTCTATCCGGAGGCACGCACCGCTCTCCACCACGACCGCGACCGTCTCAGGACGCACGTGGAGAGTGCGCTGAATAAGCTGACCCTCTACGATGGACTCCCGATCTACCGCTACCCGATCGACGAGGTGAAGACGAAGAACGAGCACCGCTTCCTCAACGACTCCTTCCCGGAGTACCTGCGAGGCTGCGTGATGCCGGACTTCTACTCCCTGGATCCCTTCCGCAACGACGTGGATCTGATCTTCCACACCGCCTTCGACGCCTACAAGGCCGACACCCGCTCAGAGGAAAGCGAGGACGAGGCGATGCCTGAGGATAAGGAGGAGTAAACACCTTTCCCATTAGGTCGATGCAGTCCCTCTGTGATCATTGCGACACAGAGGGACTGCATCGACTTATAGTCTGATGGGACATTGTACCGGAAATCGTTTTTCATATATAAATTTGTAGTAGATTTGTGAAGAAAAGCAATACACGACAGCATAGACTATGAGCCTCAGAGACCGCTGGAGACGCCTCATCAACACCTTGCTTCCTACTCACAAGAGCAGGGTAGCGATCGTTGTACTACTCGGTGTCGTAGCCGGGATCGGCTCCTACCTCGTCTATATGTCTCGCGTCTGGAGCTATGCAGGCGACGACCCGGCGACATGCATCAATTGCCATGTTATGGAACCCTACTATGCCACTTGGATGCACAGCTCGCACGGCATAGAGACCACTTGCAACGACTGCCACGTCCCGCACGACAGCTTTGTGAGGAAGTACTTCTTCAAGGCAACAGACGGGCTCCGGCACTCCTACGTCTTCACTATGAGGGGCGAGCCACAGAGTATGAAGGCAATCCCCGAGAGTCAGAAGGTGATCTACGAGAATTGTATTCGCTGCCACTCGCAGCTCAATCAAGAGTTTGTCAAGACTGGGATGCTCCGCGGTGCGTCTATCACCGACAGGACGGAGATGGCCTGCTGGGACTGTCACCGCGATGTACCTCACGGCGGAGTCAATAGCCTCTCCAATACACCCAATGCTATCGTTCCCTTCCCCAAGAGCCCAGTCCCCGACTGGATCAAGAGAGCGAAAAAGAGTAACCTCGACTAATAAAGCCACCCCACTATCTCATATATCCGCATTATGAACGAGCAGAAACCCAAACGACTAAAAAGCTGGCAAGGCTGGCTCCTCTTCGGAGCCGTCCTCGTGATCGTCTTCTTGCTGGGACTCCTTGCAGCCTCAGTGACAGAGCGACGCGCAGAGATCCGATCGATCTACGCCAATAAGAAGATCGACATCGAGCCTGGCGAGGCAAAGAGCGAGGTCTACGGCATCAATTATCCGCGAGAATACGACACCTGGAGAGAGACCGCAGACACGACCTTCGAGAGCCGACACAATGGGAGCAAGGCGGTGGATGTGCTGGCAGAGCGACCGGAGATGGTCGTCCTGTGGGCAGGATACGCCTTCAGCCGCGACTACTCCACCCCGCGAGGACATATGCACACTATAGAGGATGTCACCAATACTCTGCGAACGGGTACCCCGGGACTTCCGGATGGGGAGGATCTCCAGCCTGCTACATGCTGGACCTGCAAGGGTCCGGATGTGCCGAGGATGATGCAACAGGTGGGGCTGCAGGAGTTTTACCAGAAACGCTGGTCCGACTGGGGGAGCGAGATAGTCAATCCTATCGGCTGCGCCGACTGCCACGATGCGGAGACGATGGAGCTGCACATCAGCCGCCCGGCACTCGTAGAGGCTATGGAGCGCCGCGGGATCGACATCACCAAGGCGTCTCACCAAGAGATGCGCACCCTCGTCTGTGCTCAGTGTCACGTCGAATACTACTTCAAGAAGGACGGCAACTACCTCACCTTCCCCTGGGACAAGGGGATGACCTTTGAGGATGTGGAGGCTTACTACGACGAGCAGGACTACTATGACTACATCCATCCACTGAGCAAGGCGCATATCCTCAAGGCTCAGCACCCGGACTACGAGCTGGCACAGCACGGGATCCATGCTCAGAGAGGAGTCTCCTGCGCAGACTGCCATATGCCGTACATCAGCGAGGGGGGCGTAAAGTTTAGCGACCACCACATCATGAGTCCTCTTGCTCAAATCGACCGTACCTGTCAGACCTGCCACCGAGAGAGCGAGGAGGAGCTACTGAAGAACGTCTACGACCGACAGGAGAAAGCACTCGAGGTACGGAACAGCCTCGAGAGGGAGCTCTCCAGGGCACATATAGAGGCAGCCTTTGCCTGGGAAAAGGGAGCGACGGAGAGTCAGATGGCACCGGTGCTCAAGCTGATCCGGGAGAGCCAATTCCGCTGGGATTATGGGGTGGCAAGCCACGGTGCGTCATTCCACGCCCCACAGGAGGTGACGCGTATCCTGAGCGGTGGACTGGAGAGAGCTCTTCAGGCTCGGGTGAAGCTGGCTCAGGTACTGGCGCAAAATGGTTTCACCGGCGAGGTACCAATGCCTGACATCAGCACGAAGGAGAAGGCACAGAAGTACATTGGTCTTGATATGAATAAGCTTCGGGAGAAGAAGGAGGAGTTTAAGAAAACCATTGTCCCGAAGTGGATCAAAGAGGCCAAAGCTAAGGGCAATATTTACACCGCCTCCAATCAGTGAGTCCCATTGCCACAAGACAATATGGGTATCATCTACACTGATAAGAGATATTCTCCGATGGCTCGGGTGACGTCTCTTGCCCTAAAGGGAAATCGTCGCGATGGGTAAGAAGAATAGCCTCTGGAGTGGGAGATGGGGGTACAGAGAGGGCTGGGTCATCACAGGCGGATTGCTCCTGATCGCACTCCTCTGGCAGGGCATCCTCGGTCCGTTACCGGGAGGGATGATCCCCCACACGACCGTCATCGGAGCTGTCATCGTCCTTGTATTGACAGCGGGGATCTTCACGGGGCTCAGGGAGCGGACAAAGGTGCCGGAGGCAATCCGATACCTCTTTAGCCCGGCAGCCACCATCTGCAGCATCACTCTCTTTATGGGGGTGACCTTATTGGCAGGACTGACGACTCAGGTGCCGCCGGAGATGGCCATCGGGATGGGTGGAGTACTTCATCATATGGGAGCCACCTCCGTAGTACACTCCTATCCATTCATCACCTCATACCTCTACCTGCTACTAGTCCTGCTCTGTGTGACGATGCGCCGTGTGTGGCACTTCCGCCGACCGATCCGTGACGGAGCCTTTGTACTCAATCACCTGGGACTCGCCTACTTCCTCACTTTTGCCCTCCTCAGCTCCAGTGCCATAGAGCGTTACCGGATGACCATTACCGAGGGCGACACCGAGTGGAGGGGACTGATCGATGGGCGTCAGGAACCGGTGGAGCTACCGATAGCGATCGAGCTCAAGGACTTCCGAATGGAGGAGTATCCGCCCAAGCTAATGCTCCTTGACAGCAGAGAGGGGCTGGTAAAGGGGAAAGGCGGCACACCCCTTGAGCTACTTCTCGATCAACCGCTCCCACAGAGTGGTCTGCTCGGTCAGTGGCACGTGACTGTAGATGAGCAACTTCCCCTCGCCGCACCGGTTATGAGTGGCGACACCCTGCGCTATGTCGAGTGGGGCAGCGATGGTGCGACGATGGCGGCACACGTCATTGTCTCACGAGAGGGAGACGAAGCTGTCTCGGGATGGGTCAGCAATGGGAGTTACCTCATCCCCTATCGCGCTCTCACACTCAAAGACAGTCTGACTCTCGTGATGCCGGAGTGCGAGCCGAAGCAGTACTACTCGGACGTCGTCTACTACACACGGGAGGGAAGCACCGGTCAGGCGACGATCTCTGTCAATAGTCCTCTACGACTTGGTGACTGGTACATCTATCAACTCAGCTACGACGAGCGGAAGGGGCGATGGAGCGACTTGACACAGCTGGAGCTAGTAAGAGACCCTTATATGCCGCACATTTACATCGGCTTGGTGATGCTCCTGCTCGGGGCGATCTTACTCATATTCAGTCCGCCCACGGATAAGTAATGGTTCAGATACTCAACCTATTGTCACAGACCCACTGGGATCACTTCGTCTGGTACGGGGTGACTGTGATACTCTTATCCTCCGTGGGAGCCGGTATGGGCTGGATCAGGCATCGACCGCTCGCGATACTGTTCTCCACCGCAGCACTCCTCGTTATGACCTACTTCATTGCCGGAATGTGGGTCAGCTTGGGGCGTCCACCGATGCGGACACAAGGCGAGACGAGGCTGCTCTACTCCTTCTTCGTCCTGATTGCCGGTATCCTCGTCTACAGCCGATGGCGGTATCGGTGGATCCTCTCCTTCAGCACCATACTGGCGACAGTCTTCATCATCATCAATATCGTCAAGCCTCAGATCCACTCCAAGACGATGATGGCGGCACTTGTGAGCCCCTACTTTGTCCCCCATGTAATCTCCTATATGTTTGCCTACGGGATGCTTGGTATCTCGCTGATTATCGGGCTCTACGCCGCGTATAAGAGGTCCGGCGACCATACGGAGCTGCTCAGGGTGATGGACAATCTCGCATACACCGGCATCGGATTTCTCCTGATCGGGCTGATCCTCGGTGCAATCTGGGCAAAAGCAGCGTGGGGGACCTACTGGGGATGGGATCCAAAGGAGACATGGGCAGCGATAACCCTCGCAGCGTACCTGCTCTTCCTCCACCACAGGAAGTTTCACCCGGCAGACCTCAGGACCTCGATCTGGCTGCTTATCCTAAGCTTTCTCTTCCTGCAGATGTGCTGGTATGGAGTCAATTACCTCCCCTCCGCCAAGGGCAGCATCCACACCTACGGGACGACATAAGTGACACATCCGTGACAAAACGGATGCCTCCAAGGGACATCCTGTCTCTGCGTCGGACATTGGGGTCGGACAGCTTTGTCAGCATAATACCCTAATTGTCAGACATCTGCATATGGTACCAAACTTGTCCTATGCTTGGTGTTGATGGCTTCTGAGCCTGAGACTGAATAGGAAAGTAAACCAACCAAAGCATAAGGATTATGACACGTACAGGATTTGATCTCTTCAACGATCTCTTTTTCAACGACAACTTCCTCCGTCCCTACTACAGCACCACGCGCGGAACTTCCAGTCCCGCGACCAACGTGATCGAGGAGGAGGATGCATACAAGCTACAGGTGTCGGCACCCGGCTTCACGAAGGCGGATGTGGATGTGAAGCTTGACCAGGACGGCAACCTCGTGATCTCGCTGGACAAGAAGAGCTGCGACGAAGCGCCCAAGACCGAAAACTCGGATGAGAAGCAGGTGGCTACGTCCGACCAGAAGCCGGTGCACTACCTCCGTCGGGAGTTTTACCACCAGAGCTCGATGCAGCGCTTCTCCCTCCCCGAGGATGCGGACGCTGACAGCATCCGCGCCAAGATGGAGGACGGCATCCTCGAGGTGGTGATCCCTAAGGTCAAGCCTGAGGAGAAGCCGAGCATCGAAAGAGCCATCAACATCGACTAAGCTCAGATTAGAGAAGAACTTGGTAAAACAATGGGACTGCATAGAGAGGACAACTCTCTATGCAGTCCCTTTACTTTTGGTGTGTCGCAAGCCGTTCCCGCAACAGAATGAAAATCGCTACCTTTGCCTAAGATCCTCAGTAGGACTCATACTATACAGCAATCAATGAATATGGCTGAAAACTCTGTACTCGAGTATCGCGACGTCACCATCCGCCGGGCGGAGAATGTCATCATACGCCACACAGACCTTCAGATCAATGCGGGAGACCTCGTGTATCTGATCGGACGCGTGGGATCGGGGAAGTCGACGCTGCTCAAGACCATATATGCGGACGTGCCGATAAGCGATGGGGAGGCACACTTCGGGAAGTTTGACCTGAGGCGTATCAAGAGACGCCAGATCCCCTACCTGAGACGCGAGATGGGGATTATCTTCCAGGACTTTCGGCTTATGCATGACCGCACGATCGAGGATAATCTGAGCTTCGTCCTCCGCGCCACCGGCTGGTCAGACAAGCGAGAGATTAGCCATCGGATCGATGAAGTGCTGACAAAGGTGGGGATGGATCACAAGGGCTACAAGCTCCCTCACGAGCTTTCGGGCGGTGAGCAACAGCGTATGGTCATCGCTCGAGCCCTGCTCAATAAGCCCAAGCTGATCCTCGCCGACGAGCCGACGGGAAACCTCGACCCGGAGACAGGGGATCAGATCTTCCAGCTATTCCGGAAGATCACCGAGGGCGGCACCGCCGTGATCATGAGCACACACAATTACGAGATGATGCGGAAGTATCCCTCCCGGATCCTCAAGATCGAGGACGAGCAGCTACACGAGATGACCGTCCGCACACCTGTGGAGGAGCCTGAGGAGCAAGAGAGTACAGAGAGATGAGAGATTTCTCAGAGCTGATTGTCATGAAATTTGGCGGCACCTCGGTAGGCTCCGCCGATCGCATCAAGTATGTCGCCTCACTGATCGAGGACGATCGCTTCAAGATCGTCGTCCTCAGTGCCATGAGTGGCGTCACAAATACACTGGTCGAGATCAGTGACCACTTCGCCCACTCCAATGTCCAGGGTGCACTCACGCTGATCGACGAGCTGGAGCAGAAGTACTACCACACCATCGATGCACTCTACGAGAGTAAGGAGTCGCAGACTCTGGCAAAGGTCTTTGTAGACGAGAAGATGAGCTTCCTCAGGGGCTTCGAGACGGAGCGCCTCTTCAGCGACTACGAGACGAAGCAGGTGCTCGGTCAGGGCGAGGTCATCTCCGTCCGGATGATGGAGCTTTACCTCAAGGAGCAAGGGAAGAACCCGATCCGACTCAGCGCACTCGACTTCATCTGCACCGACCAGTATGGCGAGCCGGACTTCCCGCGCATACAGGATCGTCTCCTGCAGACGATGGCTGACTACTCGACGGAGACGCTCTTCCTCACGGAGGGGTACATCTGTCTCAATGCCTACTCCGAGATGGACAACCTCAAGCGCGGCGGCAGCGACTACACCGCGACCATCATCGGCTCCGTCCTCGACGCCAAGGAGATCCAGATCTGGACCGACATCGACGGGATGCATAATAACGACCCGCGTGTCGTGGAGCACACCCGACCCGTGAGGACACTCCACTACGACGAGGCGTCAGAGCTGGCCTACTTCGGTGCAAAGATCCTCCACCCCTCCTGCATTATACCTGCGAAAATGGCAAATGTGCCGGTGAAGCTACTCAGCACTATGGATCCTCAGGCAAAAGGGACACTGATCTCCAACCGCATGGACGAGGGAGCACTCAAGGCGATAGCCGCCAAGGACGGCGTCACCGTGCTTAGGATCCGCAGCACGAGACTTCTGCTCTCGTACGGCTTTTTACGTAAGATCTTCGAGGTCTTCGAGGCCAATAGGACCCCCATCGACATGGTCACCACCAGCGAGGTGTCGGTATCCGTCAGCATCACCGACACAGACCGGCTGGAGGACATCCTCGCCAACCTCCGGCGCTTCAGCACCGTCACCCTCGACTCCCCCATGACGATCCTATGTATCGCCGGCGATCTCAATTGGAAGAACGTCGGCTTCGAGTCCCGCGTCATCGAGGCGGTAAAGGACCTGCCGGTACGGATGATCTCCTTCGGGGGGTCGGACCACAACGTCTCAGTGGTTGTGCGAGCAGAGGACAAGGAGCTGGCGATGAATCAGCTCCACAAGCACCTCTTCATGGAGTCGGAGGATGAGTAACCGCCTTGGCACCTGGGTCTACGCCACCCGACCTCACACCTTAGGGGCATCTATTGCACCGATGCTGGTGGTGCTGGGAGCACTGATCGCTGAGGGAGTATTTGACTTCTGGCCCTACCTCTGCGCCCTCCTTGTCGCCCTATCGGCGCAGATCACCAGCAACTTTGCCAACGACTACTTCGATTATAAGGGGGAAAAGGACACAGCAAAGAGAGTTGGATTTCGGCGTGTGCTGGTCACCGGCGAAGTGACCCCACGCGAAATGCTGACCGCCATGCTGATCTCCACAGGGATCACCATCCTCTCCGGCATCGTGGCTGTGCTGCTGACGGGAGCGTGGTGGCTCATCGTCGTGGGGCTGCTGGTGCTGGTCTGTGTCTACGCCTACTCCTACGGCCCCTATCCACTCTCCACTCACGGGCTGGGAGATGTGGCGGTGGTACTCTTCTACGGGATGACCCCGATCCTGGCCACCTACGGAGCCATTGGCGGCACCCCGCCACTCTATCTCCTCCTGATGTCGGTTGGCATAGGGATCTGGGAGGACAATATACTTGTCTGTAATAACTACCGGGACTACGCAGAGGACAGAGAGAGCGGCAAGCAGACGATCATCGTCCGCATGGGGGAGCACTTTGGTCCCACGATGTACCTCCTCAATAGCCTAATGACCGTGATCCTCATAGCCGTCGGGATCCGTCTCGCCACCGAGAGCTGGGGAGTGACTGCGGTAGTGCTGGCGATCATCCCACTCGTGGCTATGCTGACCGTCTGCATCTACCGCTGGCACGGTCCGGACCTCAATAAGCTCCTGAAGTACACCAATATCGTCTCCCTGGTGATCGGCATTCTCCTTCTTATCCTCCAGATACTGTGATATTTGGGGGAAAAGTAAAAGTTCTGGTCGATTCTTATACGTAATTCAAAATCATTGCTTACCTTTGCACAATAATTGGTCCTGTTGCTATCTACCAGCTTCAGAATCAACAAGAGCAGAAATTTATCACTATCATTAAGTAGTAATATCATGAAGAAGATTTTCGCAATCGCATCAATCGCACTGGCACTCGGACTTGGTCTGGCTGCTTGCGATGGTAAGCAGAGCAAGGAGGACGCAGCTATGGCTCAGGCCAAGGCTGACTCTCTCGCTGAGGTAGCCCGTCAGGACTCTATCGCCGCTGTACGTGCCGCTGTTGCTGCACCTTTTGTCGGCACCTACGAGGGTGAGCTGCCCGCAGCAGACGCCTCCGGTCTTCGTACCGTATTTGTTGTAACCCCCGAGGGTGGCTACACCTACGACCAGGCTCTCGTCAGCGATGGTGAGCAGAAGTTCCACGACAATGGTACCTTCACCATCGATGAGAATGGCATCATCGTCCTGATGAGCCAGATCAATGAGGAGACCGCAGCTACTCCCTTCATCCGCATGCAGAAGGATGAGGAGGGCAACCTGATCGTCGTCAATGCCGACGGCACACTCCCCGAGGATGTAAAGGCTTACACTCTCGTCAAGAAGTCTGAGGTCGCTGAGACCATGGAGTAATCCACTGACCTTGGTCAGATAACCAAGCAAAGAGAGGGATGCGTCCGAGTCGGATGTGTCCCTCTCTTTTTGTACTCCTCCGTACCAGACCCGATCTCGGATAATTCTATTACCGGTAATAGTCGCAACTAATACCGGTATTAGACTTCACTAATACCGGTATCAGATTGAGGGCTGTGGAGTGGACTATGCCGACTCTGCTTTTTGCGACCGATTATCGGTACCTTTGGGGTATGATTTTTCGCAAGGTCATCGAGATAAATAAGCCGGACAGGCTCTACGACAGAGGAGATCGCTTCGCACTCTGGGGCTCCTGCTTCTCCACCCGTCTGAGAGATTACCTCACGGGAGCACTCTACGACGTGACCGACTCGCCCTATGGGATCATGTACAACCCTCTCTCTATGGCTCAGGGCATGGAGCGTCTCCTCTCAGACGACGCTCCGCGGGAGGACGAGCTGATCCTGCGGGATGGTCGCTGGCACTCCATGATGCACCATGGGGCTTTCTCTCACAGCAGTAAGGTAGTGGCTCTACAGCAGATGCGGGAGTCATTTGAGAGGTCAAGGGATGCGCTCGTCGGGACTGACCTACTCATACTGACCTTCGGCACCGCTTGGGTCTACGAGCGACAGGGGAAGGTGGTCAACAACTGCCACAAGCTACCGGCTGAGGACTTCACTCGCCGTCGTCTCTCGATTGATGAGATCGTCTCAGTCTGGGGTCGGCTGATACCTACACTGACTGAGCAGGCACCCGGTATTAGGATTCTCCTCACCGTCAGCCCGATCCCTCACTATAGGGACGGGGCGCACGAGAGTCGCCTCAGCAAGGCGATCCTGCTACTGGCTGCCGAGAGGCTCACGGAGCTCTTCCCCGATCGGGTCTCCTACTTCCCCTCGTATGAGATCATGCAGGACGAGCTGAGGGACTACCGATTTTACGACAGAGATATGGCGCATCCCAGTGACCAGGCAGCGGAGTATATCATCAAGCGCTTCCGCGAGTATTACCTCAGAGAGGAGAGCGGACCTGCGCTACAGAAGTGGGAGAAGGTACGCAAGCAGCTCAATCACAGACCGCTGACAGACAGTCGGGAGAGCCTCCGAGCCTACTACGACTCTCTGCTCAGCACCCTCCTCGAGATCCGAGCAGAGCTGCCGAGGGATTATCTCGACAATGAGATACAGCGGATACAAGAGACACTATCACATCTATGACATCAGTAACTATCACCGATATAGCTTCAGCACTGGGAAACCCAACGATCAGGGACGGTCGTATGATCACCACCCTTCTGACCGACTCCAGGGCGCTCACCTTCCCCGAGGGAACGCTTTTCTTTGCCCTTGTCACACAGAAGCAGGATGGACACAAGTACATCAAGCCGCTCTACAGCCGGGGTGTCCGTGCCTTTGTCGTCTCCGATCGGAACTTCCCGACCAACGAGTATCGGGATGCCACATTTATCACGGTACCGGATACCCTCGCCGCCCTGCAGCAGGTGGGCTCGCTCCACCGCCACAGGCTATCGATGCCTGTCGTAGGGATCACGGGGAGTAATGGGAAAACGACCGTCAAGGAGCTGCTCTATCAGATGATCGGAGGGACAAAAAAGGTGTCCCGCTCCCCCCGAAGCTACAACTCCGCCATCGGTGTACCGCTCTCCCTCTGGGGCATCAGCGATGACGCCGATCTCGCTCTCATCGAAGCGGGTATCTCGCGACCGGGTGAGATGGATCGGCTCGAGCGGATCATCCTGCCGACGGTGGGGGTGCTGACCCACCTGGGGACGGCTCACATGGAGAACTTCCCCGATCGGCAGGCGCTGATCAGGGAGAAGCTCAAGCTCTTCCGTCACTGCGACCGGGTCTACGGGTGCCTTGATCTGGATCCTGACTTAGAGGCGGTGCTGAGGGAGGAGAGCTACCCCTTTACCCTTACCGGCTGGAGCCGAAGCCGTCAGGATGCGGTGCTCTTGATCCGAAAGGAGGTGCCTACTCCCGGAGGCGTGGACGTGGACGCAACTCTGAGTGGAAGGGAGGCACACTTCGAGTTACCCTTCCTTGATGACGGGACGATCGAGGACTGCTATCTGGCGCTCTCCATACTGACGGAGCTGGCACCGGAGCGGCTGAAGGATTTCTCCTTTACCCACAGACTGGAGCCGGTCTCCATGCGCCTCGAGACCCTGGAGGGCGAGCACGGCATGACGATCATCAACGACACCTACAATGCCGACATAGACTCCCTCTCCATTGCGCTCTCTGCGCTGCGACGACGTCAGGAGCTGCTGGGCAAGCCGTCAGCCGTCATCCTGTCAGCCTTCCGGGAGAGCAGCCACGACAAGACGGGGCTATACTCCACGATCTCAAGTCTCCTCCGCCACTTTGACCTTTCCGAGACGATACTGATCGGCGATGAGGTGGGAGAGTACCGGACCACCTTTTCTCCCAATGCGAGGTACTACCGCTCGACGGAGGACTTCCTTGCCGACCGGCCGGAGGAGTACCTCGCCGATCACGTGGTGCTGATCAAGGGCGCTCACGAGTGCCACCTCGAGGAGATCGTGAGGAGAATGGTGCGGCGAGTGCACCAGACGATCCTGAGTGTCAATCTGTCTCGACTGGGACACAACCTCGACCTCTACCGGGCGCACCTCCCGAAGGGGATGAGATTCACATGCATGCTTAAGGCCAACGCCTATGGTCTCGGGAGCAACGAGGTGGCACGATACCTTGAGCAGACCGGTGGGGTGGACTACTTCGCCGTAGCGGTCTGCGATGAGGGGAAAGAGCTGCGCCGCCTCGGTATCACCACGCAGATCATGGTGATGAATCCGGAGCCGGGATCGTATGAGCAGATCATGAGCAACCACTTGGAGCCAAACATTTTCAATAAGCACCTTCTCCTCGACTTCATATCAGCAGCAGAGCGGTACGGTGCACACCTTTACCCTATCCACCTGAAGTGGAATACCGGCATGCACAGGACCGGATTTGACGAGGATGAGGTGGAGGAGGTGCTGACCATCCTCTCACGGACCAGCGCGGTACGTGTCGCTTCGATCTTCACCCACCTCTCGGTCGCTGACGAGCCAACTGAGGACGACTACACCTACAAGCAGCTGGCTATGCTGGATCGTGTAGAGGAGCGACTGCGTCGGGCGCTGCCCCACCCCTTCCTCAAGCACGCCCTCAACACCGCCGGCATGACGCGCTTCCCGGGCTATAGGTCTGATATGGTCCGGCTCGGGTGCGGGCTCTATGGACTCTCCCCGCTGCAGGTAGACCCGATGGGACTGGAGCCGGTAGCCTCACTCTCCTCCGTGATCCTCCAGACGCGAGAGCTCCCCGCCGGTGCCACTGTCGGCTACGGGCGGAAGGGACTCCTCACGCGAGACTCGCGCATAGGGGTGATACCGATAGGCTACGCCGACGGACTCCCTCGACAGCTGGGAAATGGTCGGGCACTCTTCCGGACAGAGTCAGGCGCTCTTGTGCCCACAGTCGGTAACGTCTGCATGGATGCGGTGATGATCGATCTCACCGATGCGCCCACCGCCGTCGAGGGAAGCCGTGTCGTGATCTTCGATGACCGGCTCCCCATCACCCGTCTCTCGGATACCTGCGACACGATCCACTACGAGATCCTCTCCCGTCTCTCGAGCCGCATAGCCAGACACTACTTCACCGAGTAACGCCGTGAGTATATAGGAAAAGCGCACGCCGGGCAGTAATTGCCTGACGTGCGCTTTTTTGTGCTTAGAGATGACTCTCTCTGTGCCCGAAGCGGGACTTGAACCCGCACGACCTTATTCGGGTCAAAGGAGTTTAAGTCCTTCGTGTCTACCGATTCCACCATTCGGGCGGCGAATCATTGAGCGGAAAACGAGGCTCGAACTCGCGACCTCAACCTTGGCAAGGTTGCGCTCTACCAACTGAGCTATTTCCGCAAAACCCATCCCCCATCGGTTTAGTGACGCAAAGTTACGATTTTATCGCAACTCCGCAATGTGCCTGCTTACTTCCCGGCCCGTTTACGATCGAGCTCGCTCAGGAGGATCTTCCGCAGTCGGAGACTCTTAGGAGTGATCTCCACCAGCTCGTCTGACTTGATGTACTCCAGCGCATCCTCGAGCGAGAAGACAATAGGTGGTGCAAGCACTACCTTATCGTCACTTCCGGCGGCGCGGACATTGGTCAGCTTCTTTGACTTGCAGACATTGCAGGGGAGGTCGTTATCCTTATTGTGCTCACCCACAACCTGCCCCTCATAGACGTCCTCACCCGGGGCGATGAAGAAGCGCCCGCGATCCTGCAGATTGTTGAGTGCGTAGGCAAAGGCGTTGCCGGTCTCCAGTGAGACGATGGAGCCATTAGTGCGGCCGGGGATATCCCCCTTCCAAGGCTCGAAGGAGAGGAATCGGTGCGAGATGATGGCCTCACCGCTTGAGAGCGTGAGGGCAGCGTTATTGAGTCCAAAGATCCCTCGGGAGGGGATATGGAAGGTGACGCTGACGCGACCGTTATTCGTCTCCATAGCCACCATCTCTCCCTTGCGACGGATGCAGAGGTCCACCAGCTTGCTGGCACACTCCTCGGGAGCCTCGATCTCCAGCTCCTCGATCGGCTCGCACTTCTGTCCATCAATCTCCTTGATCACCACCTGAGGCTGACCGACCTGCAGCTCGTAGCCCTCACGACGCATCTCCTCAATCAGGACGGAGAGGTGGAGGACTCCACGGCCATAAACCATCCAGCTGTCTGCACTATCGGTCTGCTCGACACGGAGAGCGATATTCTTCTCCGTCTCTAGCATCAGCCGATCCTCAATCTTGCGTGAGGTGACAAACTTCCCCTCACGACCGAAGAATGGCGAGTTATTGATAGTAAAGCGCATACTCATCGTCGGCTCATCGACGGCAATCGTCGGGAGCATCTCCGGTGACTCCGGATCCGCAATAGTCTCCCCGATCTCGAAGCCGTCGATGCCGATCACGGCACAGAGGTCGCCGGAGTGCACCTCGTCGACCTTCTGTCGACCGAGACCGCTGAAGATATCCAGCTCCTTGATCCGCTGCTTCTCGATCGTTCCGTCCGACTTCATCAGCGCTATCTCCTGCCCGGCGCGGATCGTACCGCGATGGACACGCCCGATGGCGATACGTCCCACATAGGAGGAGTAACTCAGGGAGGTGATCAGCATCTGGAGCGGTCCCTCATTGATCGGCGGCGCAGGGATATACTTGATCACGCCATCCAGCAGCTCAGTGATATCCTTCGTCGGCTTATGCCAGTCGGTACTCATCCAACCCTGCTTGGCAGAGCCGTAGAAGGTGGGAAACTCGAGCTGCTCCTCGGATGCGTCTAAGTCAAACATCAGGTCAAAGACCTTCTCCTGCACCTCGTCTGGTCGGCAGTTAGGCTTATCGACCTTATTGATCACGAGTATCGGCTTCAGTCCTATGCGAAGGGCTTTCTCTAAGACAAAGCGCGTCTGCGGCATCGGACCCTCAAAGGCATCCACCAGCACGAGACAGCCGTCAGCCATATTAAGGACGCGCTCCACCTCACCCCCGAAGTCTGCGTGCCCGGGTGTATCGATGATATTGATCTTGTAGTCCTTGTACTGGATCGAGACGTTCTTGGAGAAGATCGTGATACCTCGCTCACGCTCCAGGTCGTTGTTGTCCAGTACCTGCTCCAGCTTCTCGCTCGGGTCCCTGAAAAGGTTACCCGCCTGCAGCATACGATCCACGAGAGAGGTCTTACCATGGTCGACGTGAGCGATGATTGCGATATTTCTGATCTTATTTTCTTCCATCTTTTTCGTCCTAAAATGTGCGTGCAAAGTTACACAAAATGAAATGAACCCCACCAGAGCAACCCGGCCCGATTCTCCACCCGGCTCCGCAAGAATGGCAGCCCGCCCTCGGGACTTAAACAAATGGCTTCGAGTATTGCGATAGATCCAACGTTTTGATTACATTTGTAAGACTTAGAGCAGTAGCACCTATTGTGCTGAGATTTCCTCTTCGGTTACCTTTTTATCATGATAGAATTTTTAAAGTCTAATTTTCAGACCGGTGATCTGATTGAGATCACGACGGACTCGGAGACCATCCGGGGTCAGATCGATTTTTTCGGGCCGGACTACATCGTCCTCCGACTAAGTAATAATCAAGTCAAGGGCATAAGCGAGTCAAGCATACGCACATTTGCCTCCGTGAGCAACCCTCCTGCCGAGGCGTCCGAACCCGCACAGCCGGAGGAAGAGAGGGAAGCCCCCTCTGCAGCCACCCCCGACCAGGCTCCACAGATCGAGACTGAGCCTGCCAAGCCATTTACAAAGTACAAGCCGGGCGACCGCGTCCCGCTATCCATCCTCACGGAGAGAGACCCCTCATTACTCAACGACTGGAGCAAGAAGGGACAGACAAAGAAGAGAAATGAAGAAGCGGTGGAGGGCGTGCGTGAGGCCTACGTACAGGCTAAGAGCAACAGCAGGAAAGAGGATCAGGTAGTAGTCTCTCCCACCGGCAAGATCGTTCAGCTCAGACCGTCCTACCAATTTGGCTTCATAGACACCACCGACCAGAAACGCTATTACTTCAATCGCTCCGACCTCCTCGACGACACCCTCAGGGACTTCTCCGGCGACAACATCGAGGTCGCCTTCCTACCGGGATCCAATCACAAGGGACTCTCTGCCAAGGCTATCGTACGCCCTCAGACGATCGACAAGCTGCTGGACATCGTGATGGAGCTGACAAGCCAAGGAGACCTCTTCCGCTCTCGCAATCTGCTCAATATGATCGCCGAGAAGCACCCCAAGAATCAGAGCACCCGCTCTATCCTGGAGGCTCTCGAGAGTGTACTCAGCAAGGGGCGCGACCAGGAGGACTCGGACGAGGACTCACAGGCCTACGACGAGGGAATAGACCATCTGGAGGACAAGGACTTCCAGGCTGCGCTCAAGTCCTTCTACACATCCATAGAGGAGGGGGTCAAGGTAGAGCAGGCCATAAAGCAGTCCATCACAGCCTACGTACGGATGTACACCGCGACGGAAGACCTGGAGACCAGGGAGACAACTCGTCACGCAGCTCTCGACTTCATCAATGAGAAAAAGAGCGACCTGCCGAATAACATTAGTACGCTCTTTGTCCTCGAGAATGCGTACTTCGCACTCGGGGAGTACTCCGCTCACATCGATGTGGTGGAGGAGGTGATCAACTTCTGCGCCAAGAAGAGGGACATTGCGAAGTACCTCTTCTACCTACGCAAGGCGGCTCAGAGCTACTACCGTCTCGGCGACTACGGTCGTGCCTTGGACTCCGCTCAGGAGGGGCTGGAGCGCGAGCCGGAGGACGAGCAGCTGATCAAGCTGAGGGACATGGCTCAGGATGAGCTGAATATACGACTCCGCAAGTAACCCTCCCTCAGATCAAACACGGACGAGCACTCGAGATCAACCTCTCGGGTGCTCTCTCTTATGTCACCGAGGTGGCTCCACAGCGTCACCGCACAGAGAAAAATCTAAACCCGATATTAGTGATCACTAAACTCGGTAATAGAGATCACTAATACCGGGTTTAGTTTTGAGCCGATCCCCTCGCCCACACCCCCGTCACACCAAACCGCAGATCCCCATTTTTTGCATTATTCGATATTTGTGTTACGTTTGAGACATATAACGCCAACCGAATAATCATTGATCGTCTTATCGTCGGGGGCGGGGCTTTACTTTTTATGCATGCAGTATGAAAAAATCCACTCTCATCGCTCTCCTTGCGATTATCCTCTTACCGACATTGCCGGTCGTTGCATCAGCTCAGTCCGGTAATAAGTATGCGAGACTATCCCCTACGAAAGTCATGGATACCCCTAGGCTGGAGGTAATCTATGAGGTGTCCGAGGAGGACCCTTATCAGACACGCCATCAAGTAGAGCTATTCATCCTACAGAATGGTGAAAGAGCGTCACTCTATACACCCTACCTGTCATACAAGGTAGACTCAGTCTGCTATGCCAGATCTTACCGAGTGACGTCTGCAGAGTGGGACGCGATCTCCGACAGTATCGGGGTCACGAGATCTCATCCCATTCTGATCAAGGATCGTACGAAGCGAACCTGGGTGGTGGCTAACTTTGCCTTTGGCACCTACGTCTACGAAGAACCGATGAAGAAGATCGTATGGACACTTGTCAAGGGTGGAGAGAGAGAGATCCTGGGGCAACACTGTCGGAGGGCGGAATGTGACTTTAGGGGACGTCACTGGACCGTGTGGTACGCACCTGATCTCCCGATCAATGACGGGCCCTACAAGCTAGACGGTCTCCCCGGACTGATCCTCGCGGCGGAGAGTGAGCTTGAACAGATACGCATGGAAGCGATCGTCATACGCAGGGCGGGAGCACATCCGATCAACGTACGTGACTACTTTGGCGCCGATAAGACACGATTCATCACTGACCGCAAAGGCTACTACCGGACGATTAGCCGGTCGAAGTGGAACTTCTCCGGCTCGGCTGCAACCATGGGTCTCAAGCTGACCAATCCCGATGGCACCCCGACAGTGCCGAAGTACAACAGGCTTTTCTATGTCCCCTATGAGCTGGACTGGATGGATAAGAAGATGCGCAACGAATGGGATACTCAGAGTCGGAAAGCTCAGCAGCAAGAGTAGTCGCTGCGGGACTACTTGTCCTCCTGTCGATCCTCACTGCGGGCACGCCCCGATCGGCTCTGGCGCAGAGCCGAGGTACCGGGCTATGTGGTCGGGTAGTGGATGCCGATGGTCCCCTGCCTGAGGTGATCGTCACGCTTCTGGAGGGGAAGGAGGGCGATATGGTTGCTTACGCCCTGACGAACAAGGAGGGAAGGTTTTGTCTGGAGCATGAGAGTCTCCCTCACGCCGATAGTCTGACGCTTCGGGTGGCGGCGATGACTTACGAGACCCGGATCCTTCGCCTACCCTCAGATCGGGTGCGGGAGCCGCTGCCACTGCCGGATATCGAGATGAAGGCAGCCCCTATGCTCCTGAGCGAGGTGGTGAGCCGAGCTCCGGCCATCACCGGGCATAGAGACACAATCAACTATAATACCGAGCTCCTCAGGCGTAAGGAGGATCACAGCGTGGAGGATCTCCTGAGACGTCTGCCCGGGATAGAGGTCTCCTCGGACGGGTTGATCAGGTATCTCGGCAGACCGATCACCAGAGTGATGATAGAGGATCTGGATATGCTGGGTGGACAGTACCGCCTCGCCACCCGCAATATATCACCAGATATGGTGGCGCAGATACAGGTCTACGAGCATGACCAGCCGATCAAGGTACGGCGGAATCTAGAGCGTACAGAGAATGCGGCGATCAATCTGAAGCTTAAGGATAAGGTAAAGCTCCGCCCCATCCTCTATGCGGAAGCGAAAGCCGGCACAGGCTGTCGACCCCTTCTCTACGAGGGGCAGGCATTCCGTCTCCGGATAGCTCGAAGTCAGCAAAACCTCGAAGTAGCTAAGGCGGACAATAGCGGGCACAACGGAGGTGAGGACTTTGTACCCATATTACCGGGCGTCTCTGCTGCGCCCGGTCTCGAGATGAGACAACTGGTGTCACAGCCCTCCATGGGTGAGGTGCCACTGCCTCGATCCTACTACGACTACAATGGAGACTTGGCAGCCTCTGCTCACACGATCAGCCGCATACGGCAAGGGAGGGACGAGCTGCTGAGTGCCGGTCTCACACTCTCCGATACCCGACGGGACACCTACGGACAGAGGTCGACGCGCTACACGGTAGGGGGCCAGACTGTCGATATCAACGAGGCGGATCACGCTCTAAAACATGAGAGACAAGCACTCCTGCGGGTGAAGTACGAGCGTAACCTCGACCGACTCTATCTGATGGACGAGCTCACCGGAAGCTGGAGCAGGCAGGATGCGCACCACCTGCTGCAGGGGGGCAGTCCACTACAGATGCTATCCGAGCACGACGAGTGGTACCTCTCCAATAAGCTGATCCACACCCTCCGTCGCAAAGACAACCTCTACACACTCTCCTCCGACATCTATGTGGGAGGTATCCCGAGTGCCCATACCTCCGTCACCCCCGATGACGAGGAGGGTACGGAGCGGGGTCAGCAACTCTCGGGTCTCTCGGTGCGGACTGATCACCGGTATGAACTCCGCATCTCGCTCCCGCATCGATGGTCTCTGGAGATGGGACCTGGGATGGCACTTGATGTCGATCGCCTCTACACGGCATACTCCGAGATGGGAAGAGAGCAGGTCAACGATCTGACCCTGACTCGTCTACGCCCCTATATCCTGCTTAAGTGGAGGCTGGAGCACTCCATGTCAGAGACCGAAGTAGAGACTCCGATCATGGGCGAGTACACTCGACTTGATCGGGCTGAGACAACCGGACTGAGGCAGCTCCGCTGGGTGCCAACACTCTCCGTAAGACACACTCAGCGGTGGTCACCACTCTGGTCCACCACCCTCAGAGGTCGAGTCAAGCGGCAGAGCGGAGAGCTGCTTCGCCACCTCACTGCTCCGGTGATGACCTCTTACAGAAGTATGACCGTCGTGGATGCCACATCCGATCCGGAGCAATGGAGCTATAGCGCCTCTCTCGGGACAAGGTATCGCGATCCCATTGCGGCTCGGTCCGGTCATGCCACGCTTACCTATGTAGGCTCTCGGCAAAATCTCCTCCGCAGTGAGCAGATTGATCCCGACTTCTCCAGTGAGAGCTATATCTCCGGTGTCTCCCTGAGACACTTTATCACGCTCGGATCAGGGCTCTCTCTTGGTCTGGATGACCGACTGGAGTCTGTCCTTAGCCTTGACCTGAGCGCCATAATGGGTCGTAACTCCGTCATCCGCAATAACCACCCGCTCACCCTCTCTTCACAAACCTTTACACTCTCCCCCAGCTACCGCTACACCCCCTCCGAGGGGCTAATGAGTGGGTGGGTCACGCTAAGCTATACAGCATCCCGCTTCCACCTCTCTATGGAGGGCGGACCGACCTCAGCTGCAGAGGAGATCCCTCAGGAGCTGGACATCCGCAGTGGAGTGACACTCAAGCCTGGAGACTGGGAGATCACCGCCACGCTCCTCGGGCGAGGCATCTGGAGTAACCTGCGACCACTCCGTATGGTACCGATAGGGGATCTGTCTCTTCGGTATTCTCGTGGAAGTAGTGCCCCGGAGTATTCGGTCAACTTGCGTAATCTCTTCGACAAGACCGATTACCGGACCGAGAGCTACGCCGGTGCCGACTATGTGGCGAGCTCCTACCGCCTTCGCGGCAGAGAGCTTCTCGCAGGTGTGCGCTGGAGCTTCTGACCCTTCCCTCGACCAAACTCCTTTGAATAAGCACCAAACCACGGTGTGCATTTGATCCCTTTGATTGTGTATTTTGTAGGTACTGAAGTAGGACTCTCATCATTTATTGTCTCAGCACCAAAGGATATCTCTTCACCCCCTGCCCGACACACCAATCTGCGGATCCGCCGGAGAAAAAATGAAGGTGAAGATCAGAAAAAACGTATCTTTGCAATGACGGTGATCCGATGGACACTCGCTCATCGGAATAAGAGGGAAACAGGTGCAAGTCCTGTGCAGACCCGCTGCTGTAAGTCTCCAACCGATCGGCTCGAAGTGATGCCACTGTGGTCCTCCTCGTGGGGAGTATGGGAAGGCGACGAGCCGAGAGACGAGCCAGAAAACCTGCCGTCGCGTGCATTTTGTATCGCTCCCGAGGACTGGGGCGGTGCCACTGTAAGGATGTAGTCCATCTAGATTTTCCATTTTTTGACTCGCTATCAGCGACTATTATCCCAAGTGTGGTTAGATAATTCATACTAAGAGATGACGACCCTCTGCGAAGCGGATCGAGTCCATGCACTCCGGGAGAGACGGTCACCGACATCCGACGGTGGCGGTCTCTCCTTTTTTTGTATCTTTCACCCATATAACAAGTCACTCTATCCATAGCCATGAGAAATTACCTTATCCTCACGCTATCCATCCTTGCGCTCACCTGCCAGGCTCAGATCGCCGATACTTGGCATGGGATCCTGCGGGTCACCCCGACCTACACCCTCCCGCTTGTGCTCCACATCACGGAGGAGGGCGATGGCTACTCCGCCACCTTAGATAGTCCGGAGCAGGGGGCAAAGGGGATCCCGGTGGATCAGATCAGCTACAGCCCCGATAGCCGGACGCTCAGCTGGCAGAGCCGTGCCATCGGTGCCGGCTACAGCGGTCGGCTCGAGGGTGATACTATCCGGGGAGACTTCTCTCAGCAGGGATTTACCACTCGACTGGATCTGATACGAGGGGAGTACCGGAAGAGCAAGCCCAAGGACGACCTCCCCTACCACACCTCCGAGCTCACCATCCCCTCTGGGGAGGTGACCCTTGCCGCCACCCTGACGGAGCCGAGCGAGCAGAAGAGCGCTACCGCAGTAGTCTTGGTGGCGGGCAGCGGACCTAACGACAGGGACGAGAAGCTGGGACCACACACGCCTCTCCGCGACATCGCCGACCACCTCACCCGACAGGGCATTACCGTGCTTAGGTACGACAAGCGAGGCGTGGGCGAGTCTACGGGGACATTCGGTGCCTCTATGCTGAGTGACTTCGTGACAGATGCCAAGTCTGCTCTTGCGTACCTGCGTGGGACGGGAAAGTACTCGAGGGTGGGTCTCATAGGACACAGCGAGGGAGGACTGATCGCTGAGAGGATCGCTGCAGAGAGTCCGGCAGAGGTCGACTTCATCGTGCTGCTTGCCGCCCCCGGCACCTTGGGGGCAGAGATCATCACGTACCAGAATGTGGTGATGATGGCCAGCCTGATCCGCCCCGAGGCGAAGGAGGACTTCGGCAGGATAACGAGCGAGACCTTTAGGGATCTCGCCTACCACTCGAGCACCAGAGCGGAAGACTCTACGCTGATGCGGGGCTACTTCGAGAGGGTTCTGCCGCTGGTCCGCGAGGAGCAGCGCACAGCGACGAGTGCGATGGTGCTCAGCGACAAGTACTTCAGCTCGATGCTTGACGCCACTTCCACACCTTACTATAAGGAGTTTCTCAGGAGCGATCCAGCCGCCCTCCTTCCACGGGTCACCTGCCCGATACTGGCTCTGAACGGAAGCAAGGACATGCAGGTGGAGGCCTCAAGCAACCTTGGTGCGATCAAGCGCCTGGCGACTGCGTCGCAGAGCGTAAGGACTGAGGAGCTCGAGGGACTCAATCACCTTTTCCTCCCCTGCACCACCGGCCTCCCGGGCGAGTACATCCACCTCACGCCCGGCTTCTCGACTGAGGCGCTGGAGCTGATGACGGAGTGGATCAGGGAGAGATAATTGGGCAGGTAATGCCTTTTGGGTAAATTTGCACTATCAGTGACGATTATCAGTAAGTAAGTAATTCTCTATATGTTTTCCGGAATAGTCGAGACAACGGCAAGGGTGCTCCGTATGGATCACCCGCATGGTAGTACCAACGTGGACATCACACTGACCGTTCCCTTCTGGGACGAGCTGGCGATAGACCAGAGCGTAGCGCACAATGGGGTCTGCCTGACCGTCGTCTCGATCCATCCTGAGGAGAAGAGCTACACCGTCACCGCCGTGCAGGAGACCCTGCAGAGGTCTAACCTCGGCGACCTCCGACCCGGCGATCGGGTCAATGTGGAGCGGAGCATGAGGAGCGACGGTCGCCTCGACGGGCATATCGTCCAGGGGCATGTCGATACCACTGCCGAGTGCATCGGGCTGGAGGATGTGGGGGGAAGCACCTACTACACCTTCCGCTACAGCGTCCCTGACGAGATGGCTGCTCGCGGCTACACGACTGTGGAGAAGGGCTCCGTTTGCATCAATGGAGTCAGCCTCACCGTCGTGGACTCCGAGAGAGACACTTTCAAGGTCGCCATCATCCCCTACACTAAGGAGATCACAAACTTTGGGGATCTATCGGAGGGGAAGCGGGTGAATCTCGAGTTTGACATCATCGGCAAGTACCTCGCCAAGCTCATTACCTACCGCCAGTAACGCTCTCCCATGGACCCTGACAGCAACCCTCTCAGCGAGCTGATCCATTCGCGCCAGAGCACTCGCAAGTATCTCGATAAGCCGGTCCCTCGTGAGGCGATCGAGCGCGTACTTGATCTGACTCATCTGGCACCCTCCGCCACCAATTCGCAGCCGTGGCACTTCATCGTTGTCGATGATCCGGAGCTTAAGGTCGCTGTCGCTAAGTGTCTCACTTCACCCTTACTCCCGTCGATGAACACCTTCGCCAAGGAAGCGCCGGCGCTCATCGTCGTGGTCGAGGAGTCAGCTAATGTGGCGGCGAAGGTGGGTAACCTCCTCAAGAAACAGCACTTCTCCCGGATCGACATCGGCATCGCTGTGGGCTACCTTACGCTGGCAGCACGCAGCGAGGGGCTTGACACATGCGTTATAGGCTGGCTCGACAACATGAAGATCCAAGACCTCCTCCGCATACCACGGGAGAAGACAGTCCAGCTGGTGATTTCGCTCGGCTACTCCGACGATCCGATGCGTCCCAAGACCAGGAAGAAGATGGACAAGATCCGCTCCTATAATACGTACTAACCTCATCTCTGTAGCATATCATACTCATGGCTCAGAAACCAAGCATACCCAAGGGCACTCGTGACTTCTCCCCCGAGGAAATGGCGAAGCGAAATTACATACTCGACACCATCATCAGCACCTACCGGCTCTACGGTTATCGCGAGATACAGACACCGGCTATGGAGAACCTCTCCACCCTGCTCGGCAAGTATGGCGATGAGGGGGATCGGCTGATCTTCCGGATCCTTAACTCAGGGGACAGCCTCAAGGACTTCGACCGTCAGGAGTTGCTGACGATCGATCCGGCCGACTTTGCCTCCCGAGCCTGCGACCGAGGGCTGCGGTATGACCTGACGGTCCCCTTTGCTCGGTATGTGGTGCAGCACCGCAATGAGATCACGCTCCCCTTCAAGCGGTATCAGATCCAGCCGGTATGGCGTGCGGATCGTCCCCAGAAGGGTCGGTACCGCGAGTTTTACCAGTGCGATGCCGACGTGATCGGCTCCGACTCTCTCCTGCATGAGGTGGAGCTGACACAGATCATCGACACCGTCTTCACCAAGCTGGGAGTCCGTGTCGTAATCCTGCTCAATAACAGGAAACTCCTCACCGCTCTCAGCGAGCAGCTCGGCATAGAGAACATCATCGACCTGACCGTATCCATCGACAAGCTGGATAAGATCGGCTGGGACGGCGTCGAGGAGGAGCTGCGAAGCAAGGGAATCGGCGAGGAAGCGATTAGTCGCCTAAAGCCGATCCTTGGTCTCTCGGGTAGCAATGAGGAAAAGCTGGAGAAGCTCGCTGACCTCTTCGGAGAGAGCGAAGTGGGACGCAAGGGAGTGGAGGAGCTGACCTATATCCTCGATAAGCTACGCCACTGTAAGCTGCAAAATGAGGTTCGTCTGGATCTCTCCCTGGCTCGCGGTCTGGACTACTACACCGGGACCATCTTCGAGGTGAAGGCGCTCGACACACCGATGGGGAGCATCACCGGTGGAGGTCGGTACGACAATCTCACGGGGGTCTTCGGGCAGAGCGGCATGAGCGGCGTCGGGATCTCCTTCGGCGCAGAGCGGATCTTCGACGTACTGGAGGCACTCGATCTCTATCCCGAGTCGACCCACTCGGGGACTCAGCTGCTCTTCATCAACTTTGGGGAGAAAGCTCTGGACTACATCCTCCCGCTCCTGAGCGATCTGCGTCGTGAGGGGATCACGGCGGAGGTCTACCCGGACGATGCGAAGATGAAGAAGCAAATGTCCTACGCCAATGCGCTCTCGATCCCTTACGTCGCCTTTGTCGGCGATGACGAGATCGAGCAGCACACCATCAGCGTCAAGGATATGGAGTCGGGCGACCAGAAGAGCTACACCGCGGAGGAGCTGATCACCCTCCTCCGATCGTAAGTCCATGGAGGAGAGTGAGACATACTGCAGGGTAGAGCTCCAGGGCAACGTGGGGCATGACCCGCTGATCCGCTACTTAGACGAGAGGACCTGCATGGCCTCCTTCAGCGTGGCGACGGACAGTCTCCTCCCCGACAGCCCGGGGGGTACAGTGACCGACTGGCACGACGTCGTCTGCTACCGGGATCCGGCCCACTACGTAGAGGCCTATATTCGCAAGGGATACATGGTGCGGGTCGTCGGCAGGCTGACCTACAAGAAGTACCGCAGCGGTGAGGATCGGTACAGCCGCAAGGCGACGATCATCGCCGACCGAGTGACACTTATCTCCAAGCCTCAGCCCAGACAGGCATCACCCACAGAGGAGACCGTGAACTCGCCCTACTCCGACTACAGGGAGACGCTCAGTAAGGACGCGGAGTCGAGCCTACCATTCTGAGACACGACCCACTGATAGATAGCTTTGATATTTGGAAGGAATCGAATACATCAGTAGCGGACTACTCCAGGGAGTAGGTCTCATACCGCTGGACCCGGAGGGGATCCTGACGCTCGTCATCACCCTCATCCTGATCGCAGTATGCCTCTTCTACAGCGGCTTCTGCTCCTCCTCTGAGGTAGCCTACTTCGCCCTCACCCCGTCAGACCTGGAGGAGCTCAAGGGCTCTAAGGACGAGAAGGATAAGAAGGTGCTCTACCTACTCGAGCATAGCGAGAATATGCTGAGTACGATACTGATCTCCAATAACTTCGTCAATACGGCGATCGTCATGCTCAGCGACTCTGTGGTCAATCAGACGCTGGACTTCTCCCACGCACAGACACTGGGCTTCATACTACAGGTGGTGGTGATCACCTTCGTCATCCTCTTGGTCGGGGAGATCATCCCTAAGGTCTCCACTCAGATGGACCCGCTACGGGTGGCACGACGTAACGTCACTACGCTCTTTGCCCTCTATGGCGCACTCAAGGGGATCAATAAGGCTCTCGTAAGGATGGGCGAGTCCATCGCCAGCTCACTGACAAAGAATAAGACTGAACTGGATCGGGAGGACCTCAGCAAAGCGATCGAGCTAACCACCGAGGATAGCGATGAGCAGGGCGTGCTCAATGAGATCCTACTCTTCCAGCGCAAGACGGTCTCCGAGGTCATGACTCCGAGGATCGACGTGGCAGCTATAGAGCTCTCTACACCCTATGCGGAGGTGCTGACCTTCGTGGAGGAGTGCGGCTACTCGCGCATACCGGTCTACGACAAGCGGATCGACTCGATCAAGGGGATCCTCTACGCCAAGGACCTCCTCAGACACCTGGGTGAGGCGCCGGACTTCCGCTGGGAGGGACTACTGCGAGAGGTACTCTACACCCCGGAGGATGTCAAGGTAAGTCACATGCTGGAGGTCTTCCGTAAGGAGCGGCGCCACATGGCCATCGTCGTGGATGAGTATGGTGGCACCAGCGGTCTCGTCACGATGGAGGATCTCCTGGAGGAGATCGTCGGAGACATCGAGGACGAGTATGACGAGGACGAGCAGCTCTACCGCGCTCTGCCAGACGGCACCTACATCTTTGACGGCAAGATCAGCATCCTGGACTTCCTCCGGATCGTCAAGGTCGAGGACTACGAGTCGCTCATCAAGGTTTCCGACGAGGCTGAGACACTGGCGGGACTTCTCCTGGAGGTGAAGGGTGACTTCCCGCAGGTCAATGAGGTGATCACGATCGACGGACATCAGTTCAAGGTTCTCTCCGTCACCAATCGACGCATCAGCAAGATCCTATTTATCCCGGGTGAAGAGCACCTCCCCGGGGAGAGTGCGACCGATAGCATCGCAGAGGTCAAGGCATGACAAACTGCTCCTCTGTGATCGTGGTCCCACGACTGGACCAAGGTGAGGACACGCACCTCACCCTCAAGCGAGGTCTCCGGAGGATCTTCAGCGATGATGAGCTACCCCACGTAGCTCACTTCTCCGACGGAGCGCCCTACTTCCCCGATCGGCCCGACCTCCTCTACTCATCCTCAGACTGCTACAGCAGCGTTGCCCTCCAGGTCGCACCCATCGGACTACTCCCCGTGGGCATTGACGTGGAGGACAAGGCCGACCAGGCAGCGAGGATCCTCCCTCGCTATGCGACAGAGGAGGACCTCGAGGTGATGGTGCGCTTCCCTGAGATCACACCCCTGCGACTCTGGAGCGCCAAGGAGGCAGTCTTCAAGGCATTCAGCCGCTACGTGAGGGACTTCCGGAGAGACATCACCCTGATAGAGCCGGGACTCTTTGCCGTAAGCAGGATCGGCGAAGTATCGGTATCCTACAGGTCGGGGAGCGAACTGACCACCCTCTCCGAGAGCAATCACGCCTATCCGGACTCGCTCGTCCTCGCCTTCGCCACCCCGCCCGAGGCGGAGGTTCGACTCATCATCCTCTGAGAAAAATTCGGCTCTGACTAATATCGGTGTGGTGTCCTAGAAAAGTACACACATAGAGGAGCAGAAATGAACAACAAGAATGAAGCGAAAAAGTCGGGAGAAACCTCTCGGAAGAGCCAAAAAACGGGTCTAAAACAGAGGAGCTACAGCGACAAGTTTAAATTAAAAGTCTTGCGCGAAATGGTATGTACGGGCGAGACTCTCGAGGCACTAAGTAAGCGTCACGACGTGCCGATTACAACCATTTCCCGCTGGACCAGTACCTTTGGGGTCACAACCCCAAAACAAATCAGAGAGCAGGTTATG
>NZ_AQWR01000008.1 GCF_000375645.1 Porphyromonas bennonis DSM 23058 = JCM 16335
AGAGGACAGAGGACACGTATCTTCACCGATCTCGCCGGCAACACCAGGACAGTGTACGAGTTCCCCATGACCCAGATCCACTACGAGGAGCCTCTTCCGGTCGTAACATGGGAGCTGTCAGACGAGGTAAAAGAGGTCAATGGCATCCCCTCCAAGCAGGCGAGGGGCAAGCTCTACGGACGCGAGTGGATCGTCTCCTATGCGACGGATGTCCCTCTGCCTGTGGGACCGTGGAAGCTCACCGGTCTGCCCGGTCTGGTGACAGAGGCGGTCACGACCGACAGTCTCTTCCACTTCACGCTCATCTCCTTTGCCCTCACCCCCGATGACGAGCGTCCTATCATACCATCACCCTCGGCCGCCTCTTCACCATCCAAGAAACAGTCCAAGAAGGAGGTCCTCCACGCCCTACATCAGTGCGCCACCAACAACCGAGCTTGGCTCAAGAAGCTCTACCCCGTGTCCAGCCAGCCTGAGGAGACCCCGGAGGATCTCCGGCGGATGGCACTCGCACGCAAGTCGTACCAGTATATCGAGCGAGCTGAGTGATCCGGAGGCATCTCCTTTTTCTTCTTCTCCTTCCCCTCACCCTGACCATTGCCACCGCTGAGGAGTGGTGTGGAGTGGTCAGGGACGCCGAGACCGGTGAGGGGATATCGACGGTCCAGATCCTTCTGCTCCGTGGTGAGACCAAGGTGATCCGCCAGACGATCAGCCGGGAGGACGGCACTTTCTGTCTCGATCTACCCGACTCCAAGTCCGACCTCACGGTCCGCGCCGCACTGATCGGCTACCGGACGGAGGTGGTTCGCTTAGACACCCTCCTCATGAGAGAGGGAAAAGAGATCCTGCTCCACCGGCAGGACTTCAATCTCCCCGAGGTGCAAGTACGGGCAAAAGCCATCGAGCAGCATGGCGACACGGTCAGCTACCGCACCTCCGCCTTTGCACAAGCGATGGACACCAAGCTGGAGGATGTGCTGGCGCGGCTCCCTGATGTCTCTGTCTCCTCCGGCGGTATGATCTCCTACAAGGGACGAAGCATCAATCGCTTCTACATAGAGAACCTCGACCTCCTCGGCAGTCGATACACCCTTGCCTCGCGTAACATCCGACCTGAGGATGTCGCCTCCGTACAGATCTACGAGCACCACGAGCCGATCAGGCTGCTCAGGGAGCAGAGCCGATCCGACCGCGCTGCACTTAATGTGAAGCTCAAGGAGTCTGCCAAGAAGAGGTGGCTCAGGGACCTAAGCGGTGCTGTCGGCGGCTGGCCGCCGATCGGCAAGGTGAGCGGTTCGCTCATGAACTTCCAGCCCCGGCGGCAGACCATCCTCGTAGCCAAGGGAGACAATACCGGCGATGACATCATCTTCGAGACCCGAGTACAAAACATCGGCATGGGGGTGGTCTTCAACCCCTACCAACTCTCCGGAGGACCGGAGAACCTCTTTGCGGAGCGAAAGATCTACAGCACCTTCTTCGGACGCGATCGAAGGCGCGACAATCAGACCGCCTTCCTCTCCCTCAATCATCTCATCGCCCTGTCCGACAGCGAAACCCTTCGGATCAATCTCAACGGATTCCACGACCGAAACCGACTTAGAGAGGAGCGGGAGAGCCACTACTACGACCCTGCGCTCGGATCGATCGACCTCCGAGAGACCACCGACTACCTCTCGAGGCGCAGCGCGACAGAGAATGAGCTAACCTATGAGCAGAATGGGGAGGAGCTCTATCTCAAGGACATCCTCTCCGTCCGCTACCACCACCTCACCACCGAGGACAACGCTGCCGTCAATGGTCAGCCTCGCACCATCGATATGCTCCTCCCCTCCCTCCGGCTCTCCAATTCGCTCACTGCGAAGAAGTTCCTCGGCGGTCACCTCTACACCGCCGCCCTCGGCATAGGCTATAGTAGCCGTCCTCAGGAGATGACCCTCGCAGGAGAGACTCCCTATCGGCTGCAGTCCGATGACCTCACCGCTGCAGTCGCTCTGGAGGGCTCCTTTGCCATAGGTCATCATCAGCTCTCCCCACAGATCAGAGGCGGCCTGGAGAGCTATGGGCTTAGGATCGGGGAGCAAGAGCAGGATCCCCGTAAGGTCCACAGTAAGGAGCTGACCTCCGACCTTTCTGTAGAGTATCGATACCAGAGTAATGGACTGGAACTGAGGCTCACGCCTGCCCTTAGTGCAAGACTGCAAGATCTCCCCGGTGGGAGACAGCAACACCTCCTCCCCGGCGTCAGCTCCTCGATCAGGTATGACTGGAGGGGTGGGCGGACACTACTCATCTACAGCTTCAGCACCAGCCGACCTGAACTGACTGCCTACTTCCCCCATATGATCCGCGTCGGTCTGACAGACTACCGGGAGGGGATCACGGACCAAGGGGTGACACGCTCGCACAACCTACTGCTCCGACAGGAGGGGACAGCGCCGTGGGATCTCTCCTATGTGCTCACCGGTCGAGGAGGGCATGTGACCGCACCGAGGATCTACAGTCTCTCTGTCAGGGAGGGCAAGAGGATCCGCTCCTACCTCCCACTCGCCCACAGCGCCCTCTCCGGCGGTCTCTCTGCGGAGCTCTCCAAGTACTTCTCTGACCCGATGATCACGCTCAAGGGGACGGTAGGCTGGGACAGCTCCAAGGGCGACACCTACCAGCAGGGACTGATGATTCCCTATAGCGGGTCTGACCTCTCATATGGGGCATCCCTGAGCTGGATGGGAAGCACGCTGATGACCCTCGAGTATGGCATCGAGAGCGACCGATCCCGAGTCCACATCGCGGATAGGGCGACAGACCTCACCACCAAGAGTCTGGAGCAGACACTGCGAGGTACCCTACTCCTCGGCGCGCACTGGGGAGTATCCGCCGACCTCCAGCACCGCTACAGCAGTTCGCCCCTATATGACCCCATCAACCAAGTCTTCCTCGACGGCAAGATCTACTACACGAGGGACAAGCTCCGTCTCCAGATCGACCTCACCAACCTGACCAACGTCCGCTCAGAGTACTACCGCCGGACCGACGGTATCAATAGCAGCAGCCGGCGTACCACTCTCCGCTGTCGGGAGGTGCTTCTTACACTTACCCTCAAGCGGTAGGCCCCCAAGCCCTTGCCGCCGTCCCTCTCCAACCCAATTATTCCAAGAGCAGTTTTTTCTCACGACTTCAGGGTCATAACTAATAGCGGTAATAGAGAAATCTGTTACCGCTATTAGAGAAATCTATTATCGGTATTAGTCACGCCTATTACCGGTAATAGAAATAGCCCAGAAGGTGTGAGGTAACTTCCCTGTGAATCTCAGCCGCATACGGATGATGCTTTTTTGGTAGATTTGCAAGGTTATGGGCGGGCCGATGGCTCGCAATCGATAATAGCTTGTACTAGTAGTAGCAACAACATATGTTTGAAAGTCTATCGGACCGACTTCTTGAGTCCTTTAAGAACCTTAAGGGTGAGGGATCCATCACAGAGCTTAATGTCGCTGACACCGTCAAGGACATACGTAAAGCCTTGCTGGAGGCGGATGTCAATTACTCCGTCGCCTCCGACTTTACGAAGAGAGTCCTCGACCAGGCGATGGGCGAGAAGGTGGTCTCCTCCATCAAGCCGGGGCAGAAGCTGGTCCAGATCGTCCACAACGAGCTGACGCTCTGCATGGGCGGCGCTGAAGAGGAGCTGAAGACCGATGCGGACCCCAATATCATCCTAATGTCGGGTCTGCAAGGCTCAGGTAAGACCACATTTGCCGGCAAGCTCGCCAATATGCTGCACAAGAAGAAGGGACTGAAGCCTCTTCTTGTCGCCGGGGACGTTTATCGTCCGGCTGCCATCGAGCAGCTGAAGGTGATCGCCGCTCAGATCGGCATACCGGTATACAGCGAGGAGGGCAATCAGGATCCGGTGGCAATCGCTGAGCGGGCGCTCGCCTTTGCGAAGATGAACGGTCGCGACACGATCATCATCGATACTGCCGGCCGCCTCGCCGTGGATGACGTGCTGATGACCGAGATCGCCAATATCAAGGCGGCGGTCAGACCGACGCAGATCCTCTTCGTCGTCGACTCGATGACGGGACAGGATGCGGTGAATACGGCGAAGGAATTCAATGACCGGCTCGACTTCGACGGCGTAGTGCTGACAAAGCTGGACGGTGATACCCGAGGTGGTGCTGCACTCTCGATCCGCACGGTGGTCGACAAACCGATCCTCTTCATCGGTACGGGAGAGAAGATGGAGGCAATCGACGTCTTTTACCCCACCCGTATGGCGGACCGCATCCTCGGGATGGGCGATGTCGTCTCCCTCGTCGAGCGGATGGAGCAGCAGTACGATGAGAAGAAGGCTGCTCAGCTGGAGAGCAAGATCAGGAAGAATAAGTTTGACTTCGACGACTTCCTTGATCAGATCCAGCAGATCAAGAAGATGGGCAACCTCAAGGATCTCTTGGCTATGATCCCCGGTGTCGGCAGTGCGATCAAGGATCTCGACGTGGACGACAGTGCCTTCAGCGGCATCGAGGCAATAATCCGCTCGATGACGCCCGAGGAGCGCGCCAATCCTGACATCATCAACGCTGAGCGGCGGAAGCGTATCGCTGCAGGTAGCGGGAAGGACATACAGGAGGTGAATCGCCTGATCAAGCAATTTAACTCCGCCAAGAAGATGATGAAGAAGATGAGCAGCCTCGGTCTCAATGGCAAGGGCGCTCCCTCTATGGCTCAGATGCGACAGCAGATGAGAGGCGGCAGATGAGATAATCACTTTTTACCAAAATAGTCACACAACATTATGGAAACACCCTACACACTGCTCGATGGCAAGGAGATCAATCGGCAGATGAGAGAGGAGATCAAGGCAGAGGTGGAGAAGATGGTCGCCGAGGGACACAAGTCTCCCCGACTGATCGCCGTCCTCGTCGGCCACGATGGTGGCAGCGAGACCTACGTGCACAATAAGATGATCACCTGCGAGGCGTGCGGGATCCGCAGCGAGACCCTGCGCTTCGAGGCAGACATCACGGAGGAGGAGCTGCTCAAGGAGGTCGCAAAGCTCAATGCGGACGACGACCTCGACGGCTTCATCGTCCAGCTGCCACTGCCTAAGCATATCGATGCGCAGAAGGTGATCGAGGCGATTGACCCCAAAAAGGACGTAGACGGCTTCCACCCGACCAATGTCGGTAAGCTCTCCATCGGACTGCCGGGCTTTGTCTCCGCCACCCCCTTCGGCATCTGCGAGCTGCTGAGGCGGTACAACATCAGCACCGATGGTAAGCACGTAGTGGTGCTGGGCCGGAGCGACATCGTCGGTAAGCCGGTGGCACAGCTGCTGCTTCACAAGGACAATCCCGGCAATGCGACCGTGACGGTCTGCCACAGCCACACGAAGGACATCGCCTTCTACACCCGTCATGCCGACGTGATCATCGCCGCCCTGGGTCAGCCCCACTTCGTCAAGGCCGATATGGTCAAGGAGGGCGCTGTAGTGATCGATGTAGGCACGACCCGTGTACCGGATGCCTCGAGAGCGAAGGGCTTCCGCCTCTGTGGTGACGTAGACTTTGACAACGTCGCACCGAAGTGCTCCTACATCACCCCCGTGCCGGGAGGTGTGGGCCCGATGACGATCATCGCACTGCTTCATAACACCCTCCTCGCCGCTCGGCGCAATAGGGGGCTCGAGAAGTAAGTCCCGAACTTTGCCTTGAGGGAAGCAATACTTGTAATGCACGATTAGGAGAAAGAGGGATGACCGAGGTCATGCGGGAGACTCCCCATCAGACATCGGTCATCTCCTCCTTATTACACGCCAGCTCATCAGATGATATGAAGAAGGTACATCGCACCACCGCTCTCTGGACGTTCGTCGCCATCCTTGCCACGGCGGCGATCCTGGCACTGTGCTACCCGGGAGGTCAGTCACACTTCAAGTACAAGTATGCGGTCAATCAGCCCTGGCGCTATCAGGACGTGCTGATCGCTCCATACGACTTCGAGGTGAGGAAGAGTCCGGAGGCGGTACAGCAGGAGCAGGCTTACATAGAGGCACACAAGGATCTCTACTTCTCATATAATAAAGAGGTGTACGGGCAGCAGAAGAATCAGCTGCTCGAGGCCTATCACGATGCTAAGCTGCCCCGGGTGATCATGGAGCACAGCAGCTACGTCGCCTATCTGCTGAGAGAGCTGGAGCACTTCTACGACCTCGGCATGGTGGATCCGACGGAGGTGGAGCAGCTCTCTGACTCCGCCAAGGTCTTTGTGATCGGCAAGGACAATGTGGCTCGGGAGCGCCAGCTCTCGGACCTGATTACGACGACGGAGGCATACGACTCGATCATAGCTAAGGCTCCCAAGGGGCTCGACAGCCTCACGCTGCGTCAGGCAGACCTGACGGCGCTGCTGATGCCCAATGTGATCTACGACACCGATCAGACGAGCCGTATGGCGGACGCCCGCATCGCGTCAATCAATGAGGTGCTGGGGGTGGTCTTCAAGGGAACGAAGATCGTCGGCCTCGGCGAGATGGTCACCCCCGAGATCTACCAGCAGCTCAAGGGGTATGAGGCAGCCTACAACGAGTATGCCCGAAGTACGTCAGACATAGTGATCATCCGGCTGGGGCTTCTGGCACTGATCGCCGGCACGCTCCTGGGACTCTACTTCTACCTCCGGATCGCCCGTCCTGACCTGATGAGTGAGCGACGCAACAGGTTCTTTTTACTCCTACAGGTACTTCTCTTCCCAGCAGCCTCCTACCTACTGGCTCCGATCTCACCGATGGTGGTCTATGTGATCCCCTACTGTATGGTGCTGATCCTGACTCGAGTGGTGATGGACGGGCGCACTGCCTTGGTGACCTTTATCACGGCCGTGCTCCTCAGCACCCTCGTGGTGCCTGATGCCGCCCTCTTCCTCCTACTCCAGGTGATCAGCGGGGCGGTAGTACTGGCGACGCTGTCTGACATTTCTCAGAGGCGAGACCTGATCTACTCCGCGGTGTGGGTGCCCTTTGTCCAGATCGCCGTCTACACCGCCTACACGCTTGCTATGGAGGGGACGCTTGCGGGTTTTGATATCAATCTGGTGTGGTACTTTGCGATCGGCTTCATCTTCCTGATGTTCTCTTATCCACTCCTCTATATGGTGGAGAAGGTCTTTGGCTACATCACGCCGATCAGCCTCGTGGAGCTGGGTGACATCAGCAAGCCGCTCCTCAAGAGGGAGAGCGAGGTGGCTCCGGGGACCTTCCAGCACGTGCTCAATGTCTCGATACTCAGCACCGCCGCGATCTCCAAGATCGGTGGCAACGTGCAGCTGACCCGCACCGGCGCACTCTACCACGATATCGGGAAGATGAAAAACCCGATCTACTTCACGGAGAACCAGGGCGGAGAGAATAATCCCCACTTCAAGCTCCGCCCCGAGGAAAGCGCCAAAATCATCATCAGCCACGTCACGGACGGGGTGGAGATGGCTCGTAATGCGAAGCTCCCCGAGCAGATCATCGACTTTATCCGTACACACCATGGTCTCGGGATGACGAAGTACTTCTACATCCAGTACTGTAATGAGCACCCGGGTGAGGTGGTGGACGAGAGTATGTTCCGCTACCCGGGACCCAACCCCTGGACACGCGAGCAGGGCGTGATGATGCTGGCGGATCAGGTGGAGGCCTCATCCCGCAGCCTCAAGGAGATGAATGAGGAGATCCTCACCAATCACATCGACAAGATCGTCGATGGCATTGTTAGTGGTGGTTACCTGCGGAATACTCCACTGACACTTAAGGACATCGAGATGATCAAGCAGGTCTTCCTCGATAAGCTCCGGACGATGAACCACTCTCGGATCAAGTACCCTGAGCTGAATAAGGAGGCCAAGGCTGCCCAAGCCAAGTGAGCCCGACACGCCCTTGAAGATCAGTCCTGACATACCCGAGGAGGAGCTGATAGAGCTCGCAAGACAGCCGGAGACCCAAGAGGAGGCCTTCCGCCTCATCGTCGACCGCTACTCGCCGATGCTCTACGCTGTGATCCGTCGTGTGCTCATCACCCACGACGACACCAATGACGCCCTGCAAAATACGCTGATCAAGGTGTGGAAAAACCTTGGTCGCTTCGAGGGCAAGTCCAAGCTCACCACCTGGATGTACACCATTGCACTCAATGAAGCACGCTCGCTCCTCAGGCGAAACCGACCCGAGCGTCAGTTGCCCATGGAGACCGATACCTACAGCCTCGCTGAGACGCTGACCAGCGATCCTTACTTCGATGGCGATGAGGCGGAGATCCAGTTAATGGAGGCGATAGAGAAACTCCCCGAGAAGCAGAGGACAACCTTTGAGCTACGGTACTTCGAGGAACTGCCCTATGCCGAGATCTCGGAGATCACCGGCACCAGTGTCGGGGCGCTTAAGGCAAATTATCACCACGCCACTCAGAAGCTGTATAAGTATCTGGGTGTGGTGGAGGATGAGGATTAAACTTTTCTCCCTACGGAGGATCTCACAAATGTACCGGGTAACCAAGAGATACGATTAGAAAAGTCTATCAGATAAATATGAGTATAAAGAAGACTCCCCTAAGAAGCCGCAATATCATTAAGTTCAACGACCCCGCACGGCACTTCTCTGTACCCGATGGGTACTTCGAGGGACTGGCGGATCGCGTCAAGCAACGGATTGAGACGATAGAGCGAGTGGAGGAGCGACTGAATCACCGTAACCGAAGCGAGAGACGGAGGTCCCGCAGGCGCCTCTACATAGCCGTCGCCTCTGTGGTGGCGGTGCTGCTCGCCGTCCCGCTGGTCTATACCACCGGTATCGTGAAGATCCAGGACGAGGAGACGACGCTCTCGGGACGCAATGACGACCTGGAGCGCTACGAGCAGTACAGCGACCAGGACTACAGGGACTACCTCTCCGAAGACATAGCAGACGACTATTACCTCGATGCTACCTACGGCAGCCTCTGATCTCACAGCTCACCCACACCATTCCCATGAATAGACTAATACTCACCCTTATATTCCTCTTTCTCCTCCTTCCCCTGTCACTCTGCAAGGCTCACGGCAGCGCCATGGCACAGTTAGCACCGCAGCGGGTAACCGCCGGAGCCTCAGCAGATGTCATCCCTAAGGCGGAGCAGATACGTCAGGAGTGCGTAGCCTACGTGGTCCGCACCTGTCGACTCAATGCGGATGAGGAGAAAGCTCTGGACACCGAGCTGGCACGCTATGACCGAAAGAAGATGATCCTCTGGAAAGAGCGAGCAGAGCTCCTTGAGCTGCTTGAGGATGAAGACCTGAGCGACTATAAGTATGGGAAGACGCTGGAGAGGGTACTCAATCTGGACGTCGAGCTGAAGAAGTGTCGCCTGCACCTGTATCTCTCACTGAAGCCATACTTCCAGAATAAAAAACTCGGCGAGATCTACATCGCCATCAAGGACTTCAAGCAGGACTTCTCCACCAGACAGGGAGAGCTATAAAGTCACGTTACTATACAGTCCAGCCCGGCAGCTGCTTTCCGCAGTTGCCGGGCTGGACTTTTTTATTAACAGGGGCTCAGAGACGAACTGACCTAAGTCGGAGTGAATTGAGTACTACCAATATGGAGCTGAAGGCCATAGCCGCAGCTGACACCGCCGGATCGATCACCACAGAGGAGAAAAGCCCCGCTGCAAGAGGTATCGCCACGATGTTGTAGATCGATGCCCAGAGGAAATTCTCGTAGATGATCCGTACGGTCGACTTGGAGAGATGAATGGCACGCTCGATGGCAAAGGGAGAGTTACCGAGTGCCGTCACCTGCGCCACGTCCGTTGCGATATCGCTACCATTCCCCATCGCTATGCTCAAGTCGGCAGAGGCGAGCGCCGGAGAGTCATTGATCCCATCACCCACCATGGCGACCACTTTCCCATCCTTCCGAAGTTCATCGATGTAGCTCTTCTTATCAAGCGGCAGCATACCGCCCTGTGCCCTCTCTATACCGAGAGGAGCGGCTATGGCATCGACCCGAGCCTGTGTGTCGCCCGAGAGGAGGTGCAGCTCGACGCCGGTACGCTCACGCAGACGACTGAGAGCTATCTCCGCCTCCGAGTGAAGCTTATCCTCCAGGACGAGCAGAGCGAGCAGATCCCCATCGCATGTATAGTAGATAAAGGTGCCATCCGGATGACGACTCTCCAGCTGCTGCATCTCCTCCGTCAGCTCAGGGTCACCGACAAATCGTCTCTGACCCGCCCGATAAGTCTTCCCCAGGTATTCGAAGGAGATCCCCCCCCCGGCCGTTTCGGTCACCTCCACCGGCAGATCCTCCTCTACTCGATGACCGTAGCGGGAGACAATCGCACTCGCAAGCGGGTGGGAGGACTTCTCCTCTGCCTGCACGAGGAGTGACTTCTGGAGGTGATTATCCTCAGTCGTCCACGTTGCCTGAACCACCTTGGGTCGCCCGACAGTGATGGTCCCGGTCTTATCGAGCACGACATCAGTTACCTTCCCCAGCTGCTCCAGCGCGACAGCATCCTTGATCAGGAGGCCATTGCGCGAGGCCTTACCCATGGCGACGGTAATGGCGGTGGGTGTAGCCAGACCGAGAGCACAGGGGCAGGCGATCACCAAGACACTGATGGCATGATCCAGCCCCCTCAGCCACGGCTCCGGGGCATCAGAGCAGAGCCCCCAGAGGCAGAGTGTCAGGAGCGCGATGACCAGCACAGCAGGGACAAAGATCGAGGCTATCCTGTCCGCGATCCTCTGTATCGGCGCCTTGCTTGCCTGAGCTCGACGGACGGTAGCGATGATGCGGCCGAGAAGCGTCTTCCGCCCGACCTGAGTGGCTCGTAGCGTGGCAGCTCTGCCAACGGAGAGCGATCCGGAGAAGACCTCATCTCCTGCTACCTTCTCGACCGGAATAGGCTCGCCCGTAATACTGCTCTCGTCAAACGCACCCTCCGAGAGAAGGACACCATCCACAGGTACTCGATCCCCCTTGCGGAGCATGACCTCATCCCCTACCCTCAGCTCCTTGATATCGCGTCGAACGAAGTCTTCTCCTACCCTCACCAGCGCCTCTTGTGGTGCGAGAGACATCAGCTTACGGATGGAGTCGGTGGTCCGTCGCTTGGCACGCTCCTCTATATATCGTCCAAGGAGGATAAAGGTCATAATCATCCCGATGACATCAAAGTAGGTATGCATCAGTCCGACTTGTGCCGGCTCCTCGACAAATATGAAGCGGATGGTACTGTAGACAAAGGCGACCGTCGTACTTATGGCGATGAGCGTGTCCATAGTAAAGGTCCCCTTGGTAAGCTGCTTGACAGCCCTGACGAAGTAATCCCCTGCGGCATAGACATAGATGATCGCTCCGACGGCAAAGGAGAGAATGTAGGTAAGCTTAGGGGAGATCCCAAGACTCTCGTAGGTCATCATCAGTCCCATAGCGAGGAGCGCCAGCACAGCAGTGATGACCAACTTACGGAGCAAAAGGCGGAGGGCGCTCTCCTGTGAGATCATCAGCTCCCGATCCTGCAGTTCCGTATCCTCATCGATCAGCATGTCATAGCCGATGGACCGAACAGCCTCCCGAAGCTTTACTGGTGAGGTCTCTCGATCATCGTAGGAGATGAGCGTCCGTCCCTCCATCAGATTGACCTCCGCCTCGCGCACGCCTTTCGTCTTGAGGAGCTGCTCCTGCACCGCACTGACGCAAGAAGCACAGTGCATCCCGGTCACGGTGAAGAGGCGCTTCTGCGAGACCTCAGACGTATCAGTGGGATGAGATGGAGCGGACTTGTCTTCAGCTGAGTGACCCGCCCCTGAGAGCACCAGCGTGTACCCGGCATCCCGGACAGCAGCAGCCAGCTCATCCTCATTGGTCACATCGTCATCGTAGTTAATGGTGACACATCCCTCATCCAGAGCGACCTGTGCAGACTCAACTCCCGAGAGCCTCTCGAGAGCCTCTCGGACATTCTTCGCACATCCCTCGCACATCATTCCCTCCACCTTATACTTTATAGCTTTTCTCATAGGATACCGTCTCTCTTCATTAGTCTTGTCTTACAAATGTACACAAAAGTCCTGCCGTTTCTACATAAGAAGTCAGGGCAATTGCGCTTGAACCACTGGCAGATCCCTGGAACTAATATCGGTATTAGTCCTGACTATTACCGGTAATAGATGACACTAATACCGGTAATAGTTGAGTCTAATACCGGTATTAGTGAGCGTTGATCGCCACCTACTGATTACCAGCGAAGTGTGAGCATCAGCCCGGACTATGACTTTTGTTGCTTATGATGCCTGGTAATTGCGTATTAAGACGGTCTGAATTGTTGCGCAAGTATTACTGTGATGAGCTAAAGCGGGCGACTCCGGATCGGAATGATCGCCGACTGCAAGTGGAAACTTAGGTCAATAATCGGTACCTTTGAGCATCACCATTTGATCACTTCATCACACCTCAATAGTAATGAAAGGAAAAATCCTCAACCGTCTATCATCTCCGGGACTATCAATAGCCGTAGCGATGCTGATGGTCCTCGGGTACTCCTGTTCTCACAGAGACACAGGAGAGACCTTGCCTCAGACCGATGGATTGCAGTACAGAGCTGGCTTTCAGTCGGGTCACACTAAGTGGCAGATAAATGATCAGATGGGGGTGACCTCCTTCATAAGTGGGAGTGTTCGGGAGGACAATGTCCTGTACTTGGCACAGACGGAGGATGGCATCTTCGGCTCTGTCACCCCGATACAGACTTCGCACTCCTTACAGGAGAAGATCATTGCCTACTACCCATATAATTCGGCGGTATCGGAGGGGCTGATCCCAATGAGCTATACCTCACAGAGGGAGGGCAAGGCACCGGATTACTTCTACGGACTTCTCAGCAGCACGCCCTCCGGAGAGCGTGACTACCCTACGGTCTCACTCCGACGTATCAATGCCCTCCTGCAGATAGTGATCACTGCTTCTCCTGACTTTGGGGATCTGTCGCACCTTCAGGTCGAGATGACCGATGTGCCCCTCTCAGGCTGCTTTGATATGAAGTCCGGTCACTTCTCCTCGAGGGGAGCGGTGGGGACCCTTCCCCTTGCGGTCACCGGCAGACGTGGATCTGCAGTAGCAGCGGCGGTGGTCATTCCTGACGTAAATTATGGCGAGGTGGTGGTAAAGCTCACCTATAACGGACGCTCTGCCGAGTGGCACCCAACACCCTATCAGGGTAAGAGGGGGGAGGTAGCCTCGTACCATCTGACGCTCTCCGGCTCCGGAAGAGGAATCTATGTGACAGAGACCAAGGGTCCGGGAGAGCTGCCCACAGAGGCACCCGAGGGTCCTATTGTCCTGACTCCGGACGGGCTCATAGGCGAGCGTTATGATCCCTATGATCCTAAGTATGGGGCAAAGCCGGTGGATCCGACAGCAGGGATAGACCCTACGCAGCCCTCTCCCACCCAGCCCTCTGTCAATGACAGGGAAGATGTCCCGATAAGTCCGAGCGCCGGCGTCGACCCTCTTGACCCGGCAGATATGGACCCCTCGATCAAGGGAGACGAGACTCCGTCTGAGGGTGTTCCGATTGACCCAAGTACCGGAGAGGTGATTCCCCTCAATCCCGGAGGAGACTTTACCGTAAAGGATCAGGAGGATGTGCCGATCGATCCCTCCACTCCGGGTATCGACCCTACTGATCCTGACGAGCACACACCGGGCGTGGATCCCAATGACCCTCTGGGCAACGTCCGACCGGGAGTGGTGGCTCAGTACCGGGAGGAGGCTGTCGTCCGTGATGCAAACCTACTGGATCACGCCATCTTTGTCCGTCATATGGCACCGGACTCGTGGTTTGCCGATGGTGGTAGCGGCACGAGACGAAATTACTCCATCCTCTTTGACACAAAGAATCACAGCCCCAGATATGTTGCCTTCCCGATGTATCCCGGCGTAATAGGTAGTGCTAAGAGGACCAATCAGTGGGACTTCGATCCTGAGCTATCGACCACGGTCCAGCCACAGCTCTATAAGTCTTATCTCGGGCACTGGTCCAGAGGACACATGCTGGCCAGTAGCTCCAGGACGGCATCCAGGAGGCTTAATGCGACCACCTTCTACTTCACCAATATGATCCCTCAAAACCAGGATCAGAATGGAGGGCAGTGGAATCAGCTGGAGAATAAGGAGCGCGCCTGGGCTCAGCAGGTCTCCAAGTACGACACCCTGTACGTCGTCTGCGGTCCCGTGTATAGCAAGGAGCCGCTACAGATGACCAAGGATCGCGCGGGGAAGCAAATCCCCGTACCGGATGCCACCTACAAGGTCTTCCTCCGGCAGGAGAAGTCTACAGGAAACTGGCACAGCATCGGCTTTATTATGCCCAACAGATCCCTCTCTGGGACGAAGTATGACGCATACGCCGTGCCGGTGTCCGAGGTGGAGCGTCAGACGGGACTCCAGTTCTTTACCCACCTCCCCAAGAATAAGGCGGTGGGCATTAAGTCACAGAATGACCCCTCGCACTGGCGTTAGTTATAGAAGTCACGACAAGTAATAACGAATACACTATGATACATCACTCGACTCTGCGTACACTCATAGTAGCGATGTGCGCACTCACACTGGGGCTCTCCTCCTGCTGTAGAGGACCGGAGCACTGCTCCGCAGGCTGTACGCCCGATGATCCGGAGGATCCATACGTCCTAAGGGCCGGTAACCTGAGGGTGGTCGGTATCCTCAGAGACTATGATCCCTCCACTGGTATAATCAGTCCCAGCTGGCGAGATCGTGATGCCATCGGTATCTCAGCCATCTCAGGCGGAGTTGCACTGGACACAAATGTCAAGTACACAACTATGCGCTCCCTCGGCAATCACTTCGTCGCTGCCACACGAGGCATACGACTCGGAGAGAGCGAGAGCTGTGACCTGATTGCATACTACCCATACAGCGAAGCACTACAGGAGGGTAATCTCCTGCCGGTGTCGACGACTTCGCCGCTCTACCTCTCTCGCATCAAGACCGGTGTAACCGCCGATGCAGAGGCTGTGCTGGAGCTCCACCCTGTACTCTCCCCCTTACTGATCAAACTCTCAGGGGTAGACCTCAGAGGGGCAAAGCTCGAGCTGAAGAGAGTAGCCAAGTCGGGGAAGGTGAACGTAACGGACGGCACGATGATCATTAGCGAGGAGAAGGGGGTCATTAACGCTCCACTCTCAGTGTCCGGGGACAATGCCGGGACCGCTTTTCTGCGTCTGATCCCCGGGCAAAGCCTCAAGGGGATGACCCTGAGGATCGTTACATCTCAGTATGTTTTTTCCTATCTCATCACACAAGACATAGAGCTGAAGAGTGGTGAGCCCAATATCATCGAGCTAAAGCTGATGGATGATGGCGGCACCACCTCCGGCACTGTCACCACCTCCGATGGGACGATCCTTCCGATGGAGGATGTGGTCATAGATGCCGGCACCATCCATGTCGACTGAATACCTTAGCTCTGTCAATCAGTGAATCAAGAATATATGTTTAGACGAAAATTAGCAGCGGGACTCGCTATCATACTGGCACTAGCCGGAGTATCCCATGCATCTGCCCAGGAGACAGCTACCGAGCCTGTGGTCATCGGTCGCGTCGTGGATGCGGAGGGAGGTGACCCCGTCGCAGGCGTACGAGTCCATCTCGAGCAAAGCGGTCTGTCGTGGATTACTGCATCGGACGGACGCTTTAGGTTTGTCGTTCCCGCCCCTGGTACAGATCGGCTGACATTGTCGGGTCATGAGATTACTACTCGGAGTCTCGATGTGAGCATTTCCCCTCACGGGGTGACCGATCTCGGGGATCTCACCGTATCGGTAACGATTATGGAGGCTGACCAGTCCCTCGTGGGTGTGGTCGATGCCTTAGAGCTGGGAGAGTCGGGTAATGATCAGACGATCAGCCCGACCGTCATTCTCTCTAATGATATTTTCCTGAAGAAAGCCGGATTCAACTTCTCCCAATTCCGTTACCGCACTCGCGGCTACGACAGTCGCTACGAGCAACGGTACATCAATGGCGTGGCATTCAACGATCTCGCCCGAGGAGTCTTCAACTACTCCTCCATCGGTGCAATCAATGACCTGACGAAGAATGGTAATGCGATCAATTACGTGGGAGCGTCGGACTTCTCATTCGGGGACCTGGGTGGCTCACAGAACATCAACATGCGTCCGTCCGGCTACAGTCGCGGCGGGAAGCTGACGCTCTCAGGGACAAATCGCAACTACTACGCCCGCACAATGATCAGCTACAATACCGGTCTGATGGATAATGGCTGGGCATTTACCGGACTCCTTGGAGGACGATATGCCCACGAGGGAGTGGTAGAGGGGACCTTCTATAAGAACCTCTCCTACGCTCTTGGGGCTGAGTACCGGTGGGACGAGGGACGTCACGCACTCAGTCTGATCACCTTCGGATCCCCTGTCCGTCGTGGTCAGCAGGGAGCCTCAGTCGATGAGGCAGTGCAGCTCGCGGGATGCTACACCTATAACCCCAACTGGGGCTGGCAGGATGGCAAGAAGCGTAACTCTCGGGTCGTCACCTCCTACGATCCCACAGCGATCCTTACCTACGACTGGAAGCCTGACATGCTCACCAGCTGGACCACCGCCGTGGGCGTCCACCACAGCCACTACCAGAAGACGTCGCTCGACTGGTTTAATGGTGCCGACCCACGCCCGGACTACTATCGCTATCTGCCCTCCTACTTTACCGGGTCGCCCGATGTGCAGGACTACTACCGCTATCTCTGGCAGTCCGGTCGCACGTCGCAGATCGACTGGGACCGTCTCTATCAGATCAATGAGCTGAGCAATAGGACCGGCGACGGCTCCGCAGTGTACATGGTTCAGGGACGAAATAATGATCTCCTCGAGGTGTCGCTCAACTCGACCCTCACCAAGCAGATCACCTCTACCCTCAAGGTCTCTGGTGGCGTCGGCTACCGGTACGGGCACGCGCACCAGTACCAGACCGTGGAGGACCTGATGGGTGCTCAGTATGCCCGTGATGTGGATAAGTTTGCCGAGCGAGACTTCCCCGGCGACCACGACCGAATCCAGAATGACCTCAATCGTCCGGACAGACGAGTCTACGAGGGCGATGTCTTCGGTTACGACTATGGCCACGACCTCCACTCTGCTGAGGCGTGGGTACAGAATAGCCACACCTGGGCGCACCTCGACCTCTACTATGGTGGTCGTATCGCCTACACGAATATGCTGCGTGAGGGATATATGCGCAACGGTCGCTATCCCGACAGCTCTTATGGCAAGGGAAAGTCCTACAGCTTCGTCACCGGGGATGCCAAGGTCGGCTTCAACTATAAGTTTAATGGACACCACTTCCTTCTCGGAAATGCGGTCTACCAGTCTCGTCCGCCACTGGTCTGGGATATGTACGTCAATCCTAATGTCACCGATCTCACGGTCGATGACCTCAAACCGGTCAGTGATGCCTCTGTAGACCTCAGCTACGTCTTCTCCACGCCTCGCGTGTCGGGTCGTCTGGGGCTCTTCTACACCAAGTTCTGGGACGACATGCGCAAGATCGCCTACTACAACGACGTGGAGCGCACCTTCGTCTACCACACCCTCTACGATATGGAGAAGGTGCATCGTGGCATCGAGGCGGGTATCAATGTGAAGGCTACCGACGCACTCAGCTTTGACCTCGTCGGGACGGTCTCCCAGTACTTCTATGCCAATGACCCGATGGGGGTAATGAACTCGACCAACGGCAAGATCCGGAATCGCGAGGAGAAGGTCTATATGAAAAACCTCTACCTCGGAGGGATGCCGCAGATGGTCGGCACTGTCGGGATCAATTACTTCATCAATTACTGGTTCCTCAATCTTAATGTCAATGGCTTCGGCTACAACCACATTGACCCCGCGCCTATCCGTCGTCTCGCCTCCAATTATACCGGAGTCCGCCCCGAGGGCGTCCCGGGACACAATCCGGAGGAGTACGCTGCCTTCAAGAGCATCACTACTCAGGAGCGCTTCAAGGGTGGCTGCACCCTCGATCTAAGCATCGGCAAGATCATCTACCTCCCCGGACGACAGAGGATCAATCTCAACCTCTCTGTCCAGAACCTTACCAACCGCCGGGACATCATCACCGGTGGATACGAGCAGGGACGTATCAATCTGAAGAACCCTGAGCGATTCGGTAATAAGCACTACTACATGCAGGGCATTAACCTCTTCTTCAATGCCGGCTACATCTTTTAATCACCAGACAATCCGAGATACACTACGATATGAAACAAGGACTAAAATTACTGGCACTCGCCGCAGCCGCCATCGTGACGGTCTCGTCCTGTAGCGACCTAAAGTACGACGCACCACTACTCACGGAGCCCAAGGTGGAGGGTCTGACGCCAAACGTCACCATCGCTCAGCTCAAGAAAGAGTACTCCGGCGTCGCCGACCGCTCCTCCATGGAGATCGAGTACGAGTACGTCCTCAGGGCGACCGTATCCGCCAACGACGTCTCCGGGAATATCTATAAGCAGATCTACATCCAGGACGAGACAGGCGGCATAGCCGTGAGCATAGACCAGAATGCCATCGCCGGGACCTACCCCGTCGGTCAGGAGGTCTTCATCGATCTCCACGGGCTTGCGATCAGCATGTATGGCGGACAGCCCTCGATAGCCCACCCGACAGCGGAGAAGAATCGGATCCCCTTCGAGATCATAAAAAAGAAGATGCTGCCCAATGGCTGGCCCAATGCCGACATTGTGCAGCCGAAGACCGTCAGGATCTCTGACCTCTCCGATGACCTCGTCGGTCGCCTGATCCGTATCGATAATGTCTACTTCGAGCAGAAGGGGCAGCCCTTTGCACCGGCTCAGGAGACCGTCAATCGTCTCATCACCGACGGCAAGGGCGCTTCAATCATTGTGCGCAATAGCGGCTACGCTGACTTCGCTGCCGACAAGCTGCCGGAGGGCACTGGCTCCATCGTTGCGATCCTCTCTAAGTTTGGCAACGACTACCAGCTCTTCCTACGCTCTCGCGAGGATGTGATCGGCTTCACTCCCGGCACGACCCCCTCTGATCCCTCCGGCGAGGGGGACACCGAGGAGCCGACACCCGGCACCGGCAGTACGATCCTCGACGCCCCCTTCAGCAAGGATCTCGCGCCCTTCACCCCAGTGAGTGTAAGTGGTGACCAGTCTTGGAGGATCAAGCACCAGAGCAATAAGACCACCGGCGAGGTGTACGACCACTTCGCCGTGATGAGTGGCCACGACGGCACCACCGGACACGCCAATGAGGACTGGCTCATCTCTCCGCTCCTCGATCTGACAGGCGTCACCTCGGCCACCCTCACCCTCAAGCAGGCGATCAACTTTGCCGATCCTGCTACGATCAAGGAGTGCCATCAGCTCCTCGTCTCCACCGACTACAAGTCCGGTGCCCCCTCCTCCGCCACTTGGACACCGGTCACCATCGAGCTGCCCAAGGGGAAGGACTGGAAGTTTATCGACACCACGGTTGACCTCCCCAAGTCAGTCCTCGGTCAGGGTGCCGTCCGCTTTGCCTTCAGGTACACCTCCCCCGACGGTCAGACCTCCTCATGGGAGATCAAGGAGCTCAAGCTGAAGACTGTCGGTGGTGGCAAGGTGATCACCGAGGGCTCCGGCTCTACTATCGACTCCATGAAGACGAAGAATTATGATGTCGCCAACTAAGCCAAGGCTCTCGCTCCTCGCGGGGCTTCTCCTCCTCGTCCTCACCACCTCCTGTGGCTCATCCCGCCACACGAGTGACCGGACGGTTGCGTCGGACACCAAGTATGACGCCTATGCGGTCGCTTTCTACAATGTGGAGAACCTCTTCGACGCTGAGGACGATCCGGAGAACAAGGGGGATGACGAGTTCCTCCCCTCAGGTCCCTACAATTGGACCCGGGCGAAGTATGAGAAGAAGCTCCACAACATCGCCTCTGTGATCTCCAAGCTGGGTCGGGAGGTCACTCCCGCCGGCCCCGCGATCATCGGTCTCGCCGAGGTGGAGAATAAGCGGGTCTGCGATGACCTCGTCGCCCGTCCGGAGATTGCCGATATGGGACTACAGGTGATCGACGTCCCCTCGCCCGACTGGCGAGGCATCGAGACCGCCCTACTCTACAATCCTAAGCTCTTCAAGGTAACCGACTACAAGGCCTACCGCTATCCCGAGGTAGACTTCCGCCCCGGCTACCGCACCCGAGACCAGCTCATCGTCAGCGGGACACTCGCCGGTGAGCCCTTCCACGTGCTGGTCTGCCACTGGCCCTCCCGCTACGGCGGCAAGTCCTCCAGCATCTACCGAGAGACCGCCGCCAAGCTCTCCAAGCACATCGCTGACTCCCTCTATAATGATAATCCCAAGGCAAAGCTCATTATCATGGGCGACCTCAACGACGACCCGGTGGACAATAGCACCGCCAAGGTCCTCGGTGCCAAGCGCACCATCGAGGAGGTGGGTGAGAGAGGATTCTTCAACGCCACCTGGGAGCCCTACGCCCAGGGCATAGGGACACTGACCTATCAGGGGAAATGGAACCTCTTCGACCAGATGATCCTCACCGAGCCACTCCTCGACAGCTCTCGGAAGTCACTTAGCTTCTGGAAGGTGGAGATCTTCAATCGTCCCTTCCTCATCCGGAAGGAGGGCAGCCGCAAGGGCACTCCACACCGCACCTTTGAGGGAAATACCTTCATCGACGGCTACAGCGACCACCTCCCGGTGATCACCTATCTGATCAAGGAGCGACAGTAAGATCTCCCCGGGACTCACCTCAGACAAAAGCCCTCAGGCATGCCATTCATGCCTGAGGGCTTTTTGTATTAGGGCCAGACCCTAGCACTGAATTAGCCCATTGATCTCAGATAAAACTAATACCGGTAATAGATGAGACTAAACCCGCTAATAGTGACGACTAATACCGGGTTTAGAGTCAGCCCATCTCCTCACCCTGACTCCCAGTCTACTGTGACACGCCCCATTTAGCCCCTCCCTCAGCACCGCATACTCGAGAGCATGACACGCTCAGATGGACGTGCAAGAGTGACGTAATTGAGCTTAACAGCTATGCGAAACGTACCTCTTTGAGTGTCTCTCCGCCTATCTCGCTGTCTTATCGGGCGATTCGTGTGAGTCTCGGCTGGATCGGACGACCGCGGGGCACCCCGGAGGGGTGCTTTCTTCATAGCCCGGCGGTCGAGGCACGAAGTGCCAAAGACCCCGGGTTACCTGCGATCTGCCCTATATATACGACCCCGATAGGGTGTCGTTCCCTCTGGCGATCTCTATTACGAGCGACCCCTGGCGAGGTCGAGGAGTTAAAGAGGCTATGCTTTCCCGGGGTCGTCGGGGCTACGCTCCTCCGACCACCGGGCTATGCAGAACTCACCTCTCCGAGGTGCCTCACCTGCTATCCTGCTATGTCCACTGAGGATCTTCCCGAGCGACGCACTCGTGGAGGGGTGCTTCATCCCTGCCTTTTCGCAATGAGCTAAATGGTTTTCTGTACCACTCAAATGCGTCAGCCCTGCATATACCCCCCTGAGGCCTATCGGACAGCAATGATTAAATCTGTAAGTTTGTAGATACTAAGGAAACAGGCAACCAGAGTAGAGAATGGCGAAGAAACAGGGTAAAAAGCAGAAGAGCATCGAGGAGAGCTTATGGGAGTCGGCCAATAAACTACGCGGCTCGGTCGAGCCGTCGGAGTACAAGCATGTGGTGCTGAGTCTTATCTTCCTCAAGTATGCCAATGACTGCTTTATCGAGCGGCGAGAGGAGCTGATAGCTGAGGGCAAGGAGGCGTTTCTAGATCAAGCGGTCTTCTACAACGCCAAGAATGTCTTCTACCTCACTGAGCATAGCCGGTGGAGCTATCTGATGGAGCATGCCAAGCAGGCGGATATCGCCATCAAGATCGATACGGCACTCGCTGACGTGGAGCGAGAGAATGTCTCCCTGAGAGGTGCCCTCCCCTCCAACTACTATTCCAGTCTCGGACTGGATCAGACCAAGCTCTCTGCGCTCCTGGATGAGATCAATAAGATCGACACCCTCAAGGATCGTGAGCACGACCTGATCGGGCGTGTCTACGAGTACTTCCTAAGCAAGTTTGCCATCGCCGAGGGCAAGGGTAAGGGGGAGTACTACACCCCTAAGAGCATCGTCAATCTGATTGCCGAGATGATACAGCCCTACGAGGGGAAGATCTACGACCCCTGCTGCGGCTCGGGAGGTATGTTTGTGCAGAGCATGAAGTTTATCGAGGCACACCATGGGAATAAGAAGAATATCTCAGTCTATGGTCAGGAGTACACCAATACGACTTACAAGCTGGCAAAGATGAACCTCGCCATACGTGGTATCGCCTCCAACCTTGGCGTAGTAGCTGCTGACACCTTCCACAACGACCAGCACAAGGATCTCAAGGCGGACTTCATCATGGCCAATCCTCCATTCAATCAGAAGGCTTGGCGTGCTGAGAGTGAATTAGTGGACGACCCTCGCTGGGCCGGCTACGAGGTGCCGCCCACCAGTAATGCCAATTATGGCTGGATCCTCAATATCGTCTCCAAGCTCTCCGCCAACGGAGTGGCGGGCTTCCTCCTTGCGAATGGAGCCCTCAGCGGTGAGGGCACAGAGCAGGCGATCCGCAAGCAGCTGATAGAGAATAGGCTGGTAGAGGCGATCGTGATACTGCCTCGTAATATGTTCTACTCCACTGATATCAGTGTCACCCTCTGGATACTGAATAAGAATAAGAAGGCACGTACTGTCACCCAAAATGAAGTCCTGGTGAAGTACCGCGATCGGGAGCGAGAGGTTCTCTTTATGGACCTGCGCCAGAGGGGAGAGCCCTTTGAGAAGAAGTACATTCAGTTCTCCCCGGAGCAGATTGCGGAGATAGCTGATGACTTCCACACGTGGCAGCAGGAGGGGGACAAGTCGTACCACGACGTACCAGAGTACTGCTACTCCGCCACTATCGAGGAGATTGCCGAGAGAGGCTACTCCTTAGTGCCGAGTAAGTACATTGAGTTTATCAATCGTGATGAGGGTATCGACTACAATGAGCGACTCCACGAGCTCAATGCCGAGTTGATGCAACTACTAGAGGAGGAGGCAGCTTCACGTAAGGAGCTGATCACCCTAATGTCAAAACTAACCAAAGGAAAGGCATAATGGGGCGATCAAGCTATAAGAGGCTGGGCGACTATATACAGCCGGTCGATATCCGCAACAAAGAGCTCGAGGTCGAGACTCTACTGGGGGTAAGCAATGCGAAAGAGTTCATCCCATCCATTGCCAATACGATCGGCACAGATATGTCCAAATACAAAGTCATAACGAAAGGGCAGTTTGCTTATGTCACTGTCACCTCTCGTAATGGAGATAAGCTCTCTGTCGCTTTAATGCAGGAAGATAAGGCGATCGTATCACAGGCCTATACTGTCTTCGAGGTGGTGGACCAGACTCAGCTTCTGCCTGACTACTTAATGATGTGGTTTAGGCGACCGGAGTTTGATCGCTATGCACGCTTTAAGTCTCACGGTAGTGCCCGAGAGGTTTTTGACTGGGAGGAGATGTGTGAGGTTCGGCTGCCTATCCCTGATATTGAGGTGCAGCGGAAGATTGTGGCTCAATATGAGACGATCACTCGTCGTATCGCCCTGAATGAGCGCATCTGTGCCAACCTCGAAGAGACCGCCCAAGCTCTCTACAACAAGATGTTTGTCCAGGACATTGACCCCGACAACCTCCCCGACGGCTGGCGAATTGACTCTATAGAAAACTGCTCAGAAATAATCACCGCAGGCATTATTCCTAAGTATTCAACGGAGGACAAATGCTTTGTTTTGGGGCAGAGATGTATTCACGATAATTTTGTAGATACTTCCTATGCTAGGAATCATACTCCAAGGAAAGAGTTTATAGAGCTGAGGTACGGAGACATTTTGATCAATTCTACAGGATCTGGAACCTTAGGAAGAAGTGCACAGGTGCATGAACCCCTCGAAGACTTTACGTTTGACTCAAACATGACACTTGTACGACCATTAAAAGACTTTCTAATGGAGTTTTTATGGATTACAATCTCTAAGTTGGAAAACTACTTTGTTCATATATCACAAGGGAGTACTAGTCAAACTCGATTGTACACTTCAATGGTTAGGCCTATTGAGATTGTTATTCCTCCAGAAGATGATTTGAAAGAATACTCTTCAAGGATGAGGTCAATAATCAACTCGATGGTTAGAAGAAAAAGCGAGAATAAGCACCTAGTCTCCTTGAAAGATTTACTCCTAACAAGAATCGCATAAGTCAAGTTTTCTATCATGCCACACTTCAATGAGCACGCCTTAGAGCTGGGGATAATGGAGCTCTTCCAGGAGGAGGGGTATATCTATAGTTGTGGAGACACCATCCATAAGGAGGTGTCGCATGTACTGCTCAGGGACGACCTGAGGAGCTATCTGAGGAGCTGCTATCCGGACCTCTCTCAGCTGGAGGTGGAGCGGGTGATACTGAAGCTAACGGCAAACGAAGGACTCTCAGACTATGAGGAGAATGCTCGTATGATGCGCTTGATAAGCGATGGATTTAGTATTGAGCGAGAGGATAGCAACCAGCCCAATATCCATATACGACCGATAGACTTCGAGAGCGTCCCTAATAACATCTTTAGGATCGTCAATCAGCTGGAGATCGTAGGTCAGGTGCGCCGGATACCGGACGGGGTGGTCTATATCAATGGACTGCCGGTGGTGGTGCTGGAGTTTAAGAGTGCCGTTAAGGAGGACACCACTATCCGTGATGCCTATACACAGCTGACGGTACGCTATCGGAGAGACATCCCTGAGCTATTTAGGTACAACGCCTTTGTGGTCATTAGTGATGGGGTCAATAGCAAGTGTGGCTCTCTCTTCGCTCCTTACGACTACTTCTATGCGTGGCGTAAGGTACAGCCCGACGAGGCGCCAAGAGAGGGGGTGGAGTCGCTCATGACCATGATGCATGGACTATTCCCACGGGAGAGGCTGCTGGATGTGATCCACAACTTCGTCTTCTTCCCCGACAGCTCCAAGAGGGAGGAGAAGATCGTCTGTCGCTATCCTCAGTACTTCGCTGCTCGCAAGCTCTACAGTAACATCCTAGAGCGATCGCGCATCCATGGCGAGGGTGACGGCAAGGGGGGTACCTACTTCGGAGCTACGGGCAGCGGTAAGAGCCTGACCATGCTCTTCCTCACCCGTCTACTGATGCGGAGCAAGGTCTTTGCGAGCCCTACGATCCTACTGATCACAGACCGTACCGACCTGGACGAGCAGCTCTCTAAGCTATTCTTGCAGGCAAAGCACTTTATCGGTGATGACTATGTACGACAGGTGGAGAGCAGAGAGGAGCTGGGGCTACAGCTACGAGGTCGACAGAGCGGAGGCGTTTTCCTCACCACCATCCACAAGTTTACCAAGGAGGCCGGTCTACTCTCCGATCGTGCCAATATCATCTGTATCTCGGACGAGGCACACCGCTCGCAGACCAATCTCCTGGAGCAGGTGGTGCAGACAGAGGAGGGGGTGAAGCGTAGCTTCGGCTTTGCCAGGTACCTGCACGACTCTCTACCGAACGCCACGTATGTGGGCTTTACCGGCACTCCGATAGATGCGACCATTGATGTCTTCGGCAAGGTGGTGGACGCCTATACCATGACAGAATCAGTCGAGGATGGGATCACTCGCCGTATCGTCTATGAGGGAAGAGCAGCGAAGGTACTCCTCGACCAAGAGAAGCTGGATGAGATAGAGAGGTACTATGAGCAGTGCGCTGAGGAGGGGACCAATGAGTATCAGATAGAGGAGAGCAAGAAGGCGGTGACTCGTATGGAGAGTATCCTCGGCAGCCCCAATAGACTACAAGCGGTGGCGGAGGACTTCCTCCGGCACTATGAGGGACGCATCAAAGAGGGTAGCTCGGTCTGCGGGAAGGCGATGATCGTCTGCTCTAACCGGTCTATAGCCTTTGACCTCTATAAGCGGATCGTGGCTCTCCGACCGGAGTGGCTCGAGAAGCGAGGGTCGCAAGCCCGTAAGAGGAGGGAAGTAGGCCTCATCTCCAGTATGCATGTGGCTGATGATCAGATCCCATATGGCGATAAGTCCAAGCCGATAGAGCGGATAAGGCTGGTGATGACCCGCAACAAGGATGATGACAAAGAGCTCTACGACCTGCTGGGTAGTGATGAGGAGCGGAAGGGGCTGGATGAGGAATTTAAGAATCCTGACTCCAACTTCAAGGTGGTGATCGTGGTGGATATGTGGATGACGGGATTTGACGTACCCTGTCTGGATACGATGTACATAGACAAGCCGCTGCAGCAGCACACACTCATACAGACTATCTCGAGGGTAAACCGAGTATTCCCTGGTAAGGAGAAAGGCCTGGTGGTGGACTATATCGGCATCAAGAAGAATATGAACGCAGCTCTGAGCAAGTATGCCGCGAGTGGTGACGATATAGATAGCGTGGAGATGGTGGAGGAGTCGGTCGCCATGGTCAAGGACGAGCTGGACATACTTCGTCGTATGTTTCACGCCTTTGATCGCTCCCCATTTACACACGGCAAGCCACTCGAGCAGCTGCATTGCCTCAATAGGGGTGCTGAGTATATACAAGCGACCAAGGAGCTGGAAACACGCTTCATGGGTCATGTACGGAAAATGAAGTCAGCCTATAGTCTCTGCTCTAATAGCGACGTGATCAGCTATGAGGAGCGGGAGGATATCCACTTCTTCTCCGGAGTGCGCTCTATTATCTACAAGCTGACCAAGGGGGACACGCCAGACCTCTCTCAGATGAATGCTCGGGTCGATAAGATGATAGAGGAGGCACTCCGGTCGGAGGGCGTAGAGGAGATTATCCAGATGGATAGTAAGACGGAGCACCTCGATCTGCTGAGTGAGCAGTATATGGAGCGACTGCAGAAGCTGAAGCTACCTAATATGAAGGTAAAGCTTATGGAGCGACTCCTGAAGACGGTGATCACAGACTTCAAGAAGGTGAATAAGATCAAAGGAGTGGACTTCTCGGAGCGGCTCAACGCACTTGTACAGAAGTACAATAGTCGCAAGGATGATGCGGTCTTCGCCAATGACGTCATCAATGAAGTTGCAGACCAGATGGCACAGCTACTCTCCGAGGTCCATAAGGAGAAGGCATCCTTTAACGACCTGGGGATATCCTATGAGGAGAAAGCTTTTTACGACATTCTGAAAGCGATATCAAGGAAGTTTGGCTTCGAATACCCTGAGGATAAGTTGCTCGCATTGGCTACAAGGATCAAGGCGATCGTCGATGACAAGTCTAAGTACACCGACTGGGCAAATCGCTCCGATATCAAGTCTGAGCTAAAGATGGACCTCATCCTGGTACTTGCCGAGTATGGCTATCCACCTGTAACAAATGATGAAGTATTCAAGGAGATCTTTGAGCAGGCGGAGAACTTCAAGAAGTATAGAGGAGAGTAGCGCCTGATAACGGAAAGCACGCCCCTACTGACTGACCCCGACCGGGGCTGTTCCGTCCCGGTGGTTAGGATTATTTTTGCAGTAAGAGGATCGCAGGAGACTATACGAGACAACGGCTCCTCGTGGGGGTGCTATATTTGCAGCTCCCCTTGGGAGTAAACTATCAGGAGGAAGTCTGGAGGTCAACTGCTCTTGTCGTACACCCGACCGCAAGAAGCTGAGTTCATCTGCCATTCTCAGCGACGAGTCGAGGACCAAGGTTGTGTGCCGGGCGTATGCGGATCCCGCATTCACCTCCCAGGTCCGGCTCGCTGTGCAGGGCTGACGTATTTGAGCATTAAAGCAATGAAGTGATAATCCCTGTCGCTGTGCAATCCCCTTGACTGATCCCTCCCCTGCTGCTACCGACTGCCGATCCCGCAGGGGCAAAGCCCCGGAGGGATCATCGCTGTTTAGCCCGGCGGTCAAGGCACGAAGTGCCGATGACCCCGGGTAAGAAGACGCTCTTTAATATGCACGACCCCGCCAGGGTGTCGCACTTACCAGTCAGGCAATCAGTGCGACACCCTAGCGGGGTCGCCGGGCTAGAGTCTCATCGTAACCCGGAGTCTTCGGGGCTGCGCCCCTCGACATCCGGGCTAAAAAGCGGGCACCCCTATCGGGGTGCTTCGTACCCCACTCTTGCGATGAGTTGAATGACTTATGTATAAGATCAAATGCGTCTGCTCCGGCTCGCTATGGCAGACAGATCCATCAGCGGCATATTATTTAGTACATTTGTAGTCAGTTAGTACTACATTCACTGAACTTGATCGGCTCTTTTATCGGACTACAATTATGTCAGTAAGGGATTTTTGGCAGAGGGTGAGAGACTTCCTGAGCAAGGTTAATCCTCTCTTCCTCATGACTGGTCTATTTGCGGTTGTACTGGTGGTGCCGGGCCAGCACAGCATCTGGTCTCAGATCAAGACCTCCCGGCAGCTCAAGGAGAAGCAAGAGGAGTATCAGTATTATAAGGATGAGATCAAGAAGTCTCAGAAGCACCTCGACGAGATCAAGTACAAGCGTGATATGCTCGAGAAGTATGCGAGAGAGCGCTATCTGATGAAGGAGGAGGATGAGGATCTCTACTTGCTCACAGACCCGGACAAAAAGTAATGACAGACCTACAGAGTGGCGGTCAGAAGGGACCGCACAATACCATCAGCAGCAGCCTCTACCCGGTCGGCTTGATTGCCTGCGCCCTCGGAGCCATCCTCCATATATGGCTTCCCCAGGTAGGCGGCTGGACCCTCTTCGGAGGCGGACTCCTAATCATCATCAGCCACATCGCCGATGCTCGCCGAGTGAGTAACCTCGGCGTACGTGCTAAGCGACTGATGCGGATGAACTTCCTCGGCGCCGCCATGTATATGATCGCCGGGGGCTCCGCCGTCGAGGGCAGGAGCATGTGGATCCTCTTCTTTGTCATAGGCACGGTCTTCGTCGCCTATACGTTTTTTGCCCTCAGTCACACTGATAAAGAGAATAAACTATGACTCGTCAGCTGGTCATCATACCTACCTATAATGAGATAGAGAATATCCGCGCCATCACGGCTGCGGTACTGGAGCTGAGCGATCCCTCCTTCGACATCCTCGTCGTGGACGATGGATCGCCCGACGGCACCGGTGCCGAGGTGACCAAGATTGCGGAGGAGCAGCCGGGTCGGGTCTTCCTGCTCAGCCGCAGCGGTAAGCAGGGACTGGGGACAGCCTACATTGCCGGCTTCAAGTGGGCTCTCGAGCACGACTACGACTACATCCTGGAGATGGATGCCGACTTTAGCCACGACCCCAAGTCTCTCCCTAAGCTCTATGAGGCGTGCCACAGCGGAGGGGCTGACGTGGCGGTGGGGTCGAGGTACCTGACCGGAATCAATGTGGTCAATTGGCCCCTCGGTCGTGTGCTGATGAGCTACTTCGCCTCCCTCTACGTCCGTACGGTGACGAGGATGAAGGTCTATGACGCCACGGCGGGCTTTGTCTGCTACCGTGCCGAGGTGCTTCGGACGATCGACCTGGACAAGATCCACTTCAAGGGGTACGCCTTCCAGATCGAGATGAAGTACACCGCGACGCTCTGTGGCTTCAAGATACAGGAGGTGCCGATCATCTTCGTGAATAGGCGACTTGGTGTCAGCAAGATGAGCTCCGGGATCTTTGGCGAAGCCTTTTTCGGTGTGCTGAAGATGCGCTACTGGTCACTCACCCATAAGATACCCAAGACTACAGGATATGAGAAGAGACGAGAAGAGACTACTAATCCACAACGCTGAGATCGTCAATGAGGGCGAGTCCTTCCGCGGCTCTATCCTCATCACCGGGGAGCGCATCACGGATATCATCCGCGAGGATGAGCCCCTACCCTCTGCCGACGAGACCATCGAGGCGGAGGGGCTGCTCTGTCTGCCGGGAGTAATCGATATGCATGTCCACTTCCGGGAGCCGGGACTGACCGCCAAGGGCTCGATCACCTCAGAGAGCGGTGCCGCTCTACTGGGAGGGGTCACCTCCTATGCGGAGATGCCCAATACCCTCCCGCAGACCATCACACTGGAGACCTGGGAGGATAAGATGAGACGTGCCGAGGAGGAGTCGATGGGGAATTACTCCTTTATGTTCGGCGCTACGAATGAGAATGTCGACCTGCTCTCAAGACTTGATCTGAAGCACACCCCGGGGGTGAAGGTCTTTATGGGCTCCAGCACCGGCAATATGCTGGTCGACGCTCCGGAGACACTGCGGCGTATCTTTGCGGAGTGTCCTACACTGATCTGCATCCATAGCGAGGATGAGAGAATCATCCGGGCCAATAAGGCGAAGTATACGGCACTATACGGAGACGACCCGGAGGTAAAGTTTCATCCCCTCATCAGGAGTCGCGAGGCGTGCTATGAGTGCAGTAGGCGAGCTGTTGCCATGGCAGAGGAGACAGGGGCGAGACTTCATATTCTCCACCTCTCCACGGAGGACGAGCTGTCACTGCTGAAGTCTCGCACGACAGAGGGATTTAGGAGCAAACGGATCACCGGTGAGGTCTGCGTGCACTACCTCTGGTTCACCGACAAGGACTACGAGCGACTTGGGGCAAGGGTAAAGTGGAATCCCGCCATCAAGACCGAGCGCGATCGAGCTGCCCTGAGAGCCGCCATCAATAGCGGCCTCGTCGATGTGGTTTCGACTGACCACTCTCCCCACCTGCCGGAGGAGAAGGTGGGTGGCGCACTCGGTGCCAAGAGCGGTGGACCGCTGGTGCAGTTTTCCCTACCCCTTATGCTGGAGCTTGTCCAGGAGGGAGTCTTCCCGATCGAGCGGGTTGTGGAGTACATGGCGCACAATCCCGCCCTACTCTACGGCATCGAGGAGCGAGGATTTATCCGCAAGGGCTACTATGCCGATCTGGTGCTGGTAGACCCTCATAAGAGTACCACGGTGACGAAGGAGGTGATCCGGAGCAAGTGCGGCTGGAGCCCCTTCGAGGGAGAGACCTTCCACACCAGCGTGGTCGGGACGATACTCAATGGAGCTCCGGTGGTGAGAGGAGGAGTGCTCGATGAAGAGCTAGCTCTCCACTCAAAGAGAGCTCTCACCTTTGGCAACCGTCTTACGAGATGAGCCGGAGAAGCCTCTTACATACCCTTGCAGTCTGCTGCCTGCTGCTCCTCTCCGGCGGAAAGGCACTGGGACAGATCGACATAGACAAGCAACTTCGGGATCGTATCATTGCCCCGGACTCATTGCTCAATGACGACACCGATGCCGATCGACATGGGACGCTCGAGAGTTACTATCTGACCGGTCGCACGGGAGACCTAAGACCGGCACCCCTTGATACCCTCAAGCTTAATTCGTTCCGACGGGAGCACATCGAGGGCAGGAGCATCGCAGAGAGCTACTTAGGCACCTATGCAGGGCCCTACCAGTCCAAGGTCTACTTCGATCAGCCGATCGACCAGTGGGGAGACTTCTACTACCTGGCGCCCTACTTCCACCTCCTCCGGAGAGGGACCATGGCGAGGTACTTCGACACAAAGGTTCCCTACACATTCCTCAGTGTGCAGAAGCTGGGCGGATCCAACGAACTGGAGCAACTTCTCCATGCCCTCTTTACGACAAACCTTGGTCCCAATGTCAATCTCGGCGGTGAGGCAGAGATAGACAAGGCCAATGGGGTGTACAATAACACCGCATCGCAGGCGCTTACGTACCGCATCTTTGGCTCCTACACCAAGGGGCGGTATGAGCTCTTTGCCGAGGTGGGGAATACTAACGTCATCAATCAGGAGAATGGCGGCATCACCGACATGAGGTATATCTCCAATGTGGAGGAGATAGCCGGCGGACGACGCACGCTCCTTCCGCGTGACATCCCGACTCGATATAAGTCCACCTGGAACTCCGCCTCCTATGGTCGCGGTCGGCTCCACCATCGGTACCGTCTCGGACGCTATCGCGAGTACGACAAGGACGGCAAGCTGATCGAAGCCCCGAAGACTCCTCTGAAGGACGAGGTGGCCAAGCAGGACTCTCTGCCGGCAGCTCTGGAAGTGGCAGCACTACCGGACTCTCTGGCAGCGCCAGCAGAGGTGCCTAAGGAGCAGAAGATACTAAGGAGAAGTGCACCACCGAAGGATACTGGAGACGAAGACAACAACGAGGAGAAAGACGAAGTAGTGAAGAAGGTCTTTATCCCTGTCACATCGATCTTCCATGACCTGACGATCGAGCGAGGCGGTCACGAATTTGTCTCACAAGACCCTGCCCTACTTGATCGATTCAAGGAGAAGTACATCCCCAAGCAGGAGGGGATGAAGTACTATCCCTACGACCGCTTCAGCAGCTCTACCATATCCAATACCGTGGGCGTAGAGCTGATGGAGGGCTTCCATAAGTGGGCGAAGATGGGCATCAGCGCTTTTGCCTCCTTCGACTACCAGATCAATAAGCAGCCACTCATCCTGCCGGAGGATGCTGAGCGACTGGACCTCCCTTACGAGGAGCAGGGGTCCAAGCTCCACTCCACCCTTGTCGGGGGGAGGATCAAGAGCGACTCCTTTAAGCACCTGAAGTGGTATGTGCAGGGGCATGTGGGGATCGAGGGCTATCGCGCCGGGGAGATCGATGTGAGGGGTAACGTGGATCTGAGGATGAAGCTGCTCAAGCGGGACGTGATCCTGAGTGGGAATGGACTCTTTCTCAATACGGTGCCGCCCTACTTTTTGGAGCACTTCAAGAGTACATTCCACGCCTGGGACAGGGATCTGAAGAACACTCAGCGGCTTAGACTCGGAGCTGACCTCACTATCCCTGCGACAGAGTCCCACCTCTTTGTACGAGCTGAGACGATCCAGCAGCCCTACCAAGTTGACTCAGTGTCCTATCAGCCGATCCAGCATGAGGGCAACGTACGAGTGATCAGCGCCGGCTTCGACCAAGCACTTCGGTGGAGATTTGTCAATCTCGAGACCTCCTTCGTCTGGCAGAGCAGCAGCGACAGCTACGTGATCCCGATGCCGAAGTTTGCTGCGTATGCCAATCTCTACTTCAGCGGACTGATCGCCAAGGTGATGACACTACAGGTGGGTGTGGATGCCAAGTGGCACAGCAAGTATATGGCGCCCTACTACGAGCCGACGACGCAGATGTTTACGCCACAGGATAAGATCCTTATCGGGGGAGATGCCCCGATGATGACAGCGTATGCCAATTTTCATCTCAAGCGCGCACGCGTCTTCGTGAGATATTATAATGTCGGTGCACAGCTATTTAAGCCCAATCACTTTACTATGCCCTACTACCCAACCTACCCCTCTCAGGTACAGTTTGGAGTGGTCGTGGACCTGAAGAATTGATGCCTGAGTATGAAGATCAGTAGATCCTATAGGGCCGTGATTGTGGGGCTGGTGGTGATCCTCGGAGTGCTCCTTGTCATACTCCTTCGACCCAGCTCGTCTCGTCAGGAGACTCTTGGTCCGATCGACCAGCAGGTGCAAGTCCCCACGGGGGACAGTCTTCATCCGCTACGGATAGCGGTGGTGATGGAGCCGGGGCTCTTTGAGATCGATGACGAGGGAGAGATCTCGGGGAGCCTACCTGCAGTAGCAGACAGGCTGCTAACCGGTATCAGCTATATCTGGGTGCCGGTGTCAGAGAAGAGCCTCGGGACAGATCTGCTGAGGGAGAAGAGGGTCGATATACTTGCGACTCAGCAAACCTTTACTGATCTCACGGAGAGCTCCGACCTCCTCACGACAGAGCCCATCAGTAGCTCCCACTATGCACTGATGAGCCTGCAGGATAGTCTCTCCTGGGGCGACGTGCTGAGTGGTCCCAGTCCGGTAGAGGTCTACTACTCTGCCGAGGATAAGGAGGCACGGCTGATCCTACAAAACCTCCACGATATCTCCTATACAGCCATCCGACCAAGCGAGATCGATCTACCTCCCCTGGAGATGATGCTGGAGATGGTAAAGGGGAAGATCTACTTCGCGGTAGTGAAGCATAACCTCGCCAAGGAGATGGCAGAGCGCTTCCCGCAGATCCGCGTGGTTACCGACATATCGCTGGAGGCTCCTCAGGTGTGGCTCCTCAGATCCGATGCAGAGAGCTTGAGAGACACCCTCAATCAGAGGATCCGCAAGACAGATACGACAGAATAACAGTACGTAAGATAGAAATATGACCAAGCAAGAGTCACAGATAGACTCCTTTTATGACTTTGGACTTCACCCCGATGTCGAGGATGCTGTGGATACGATGAACTACGGCAAGCCCTCGCCGGTACAGGCTGCGACGATCCCCCTTATCATGGACGGTGAGGATATCATCGCCTGTGCCCAGACCGGTACGGGCAAGACTGCTGCCTACCTCCTCCCGATCCTGAGCGAATTAGCTTACGGGGATTACCCAAAGGATCATGTCAACTGCGTCATTATGGCGCCGACGAGAGAGCTAGCACAGCAGATCGACCGGCAGATCGACGGCTTTGCTTACTACGTGAAGGTGAATGCTCAGCCGATCTACGGAGGGACCGACGGCATAGAGTACGAGCAGCAGCGCAGAGCGCTGGCCAAGGGTGCCGATATCATCGTTGCCACCCCCGGGCGTCTGCTGTCCCATATTGATATGAACTCAGTCGACCTCTCTCAGGTGAGTTTCTTCATCCTGGATGAGGCAGACCGGATGCTGGATATGGGCTTCTCGGAGGATATACTCAAGATCCAGTCCCTCTTGCCCAAGAAAGGCGTGCAGACCGTGATGTTCTCTGCCACCATGCCGGAGCAGATCCGGACCTTTGCCCGCAAGATTATGCGTCGGCCAAAGGAGGTCAATATCGCCATCTCACGTCCACCGGAGAGCATCAGCCAGTCCGCTTTTATAGTGTCCGATGACGACAAGCTGTCACTACTGGTATCGTTGCTCAATGAGAAACGGCCGGAGAGGTGCATCGTCTTCCTAGCAGCGAAGAAGCGGGTCAAGGAGGCGGCTCGCATGCTGCGCATGCAGGGGCACTCGGTCGAGCAGATGCACTCGGACCTGAGCCAAGAGGAGCGCAATGAGGTGATGCACCGCTTCCGGAACGGTCATGCCAGCGTCATCGTGGCTACCGATATCCTCTCGCGCGGTATCGACATTGATAATATTGAGCTGATCATCAACTTCGACGTGCCATCCGACCCGGAGGACTATGTCCACCGAATTGGTCGCACATCGCGCGGAGACAACTTGGGAGGCTCAGCGGTCACCTTTGTCTCCCCGTGGGATAAGGACTCATTTGCCAGGATAGAGAAGTTCCTCGGCTACAAGCTCAAGCGACCGGACTTTCCGGCAGACTTTAAGCCCGGTAAGCCCCGCTCCTCAGGGGATAGAGGACGAAGTCGCTCCGGCAGACGAGGAGGATCCCCTCGTGGTCGAGACGGCAGAAGATCCGGTAACCGACCTAAGAAATAAGACGATATGAAGATAGACTTTGCTAAAGAAGACCTCGCCAAGCTACAGGACTTCCTCTCCGTACCACGCCGTATCACACTCTTGGGGCATGTCTCACCGGATGGTGACGCCGTTGGCTCCACCCTCGGCTTTGCCTCACTCCTTCGGACACTGGGACACGCTGCCACGGTGGTCTACCCGACGGCTTACTCAGATAGCTTTGCCTTCCTTCCCGGAGCATCGGAGGCACTGATTGCTAAGGATAAGCCAGACGAGGCTCTCCGGGCGATACGTGAGGCGGAGGGGCTCTTTTGCCTTGACTTCAATGAGACGAAGCGTGTTGAGCAACTGAGCGCCCCGCTGGAAGAGTCTGATGCACTCAAGCTTCTGATCGATCACCATCCCTGCCCCTCCGACTTTGCAGACCTCTCTTTCTCCTATCCCGACAGATCCTCCACTTGCCTGATTGTCTATGAGCTGATCCGAGCGATGGGATGGAGAGACCGGCTGTCCACTGAGGCAGCCACTGCTATATACACCGGTATGATGACGGACACGGGAAACTTTGCCTACAACTCTGAGGACCCCGAGATCTATCAGGTCATCTCCGAGCTGCTTGAGATAGGGGTGCGGAAGGATGCCGTCTACGACGCAATCAATAGGAGCTTTACCATCGATAAGCTGCGTCTTACAGCGCACTTGATGGCTGATAAGCTCACCATTTTCCCTCAGTACAAGACTGCGATCATCACCCTGAGTATGGCTGATAAGGGAAAGTACAATTACCAGACCGGGGACGTGGAGGGGCTTGTGAACGATCCCCTTGCAGCTAAGGACATCGAGTTCTCGATCTTGATCCACGAGATGCCGAAGTACACCAAGATCTCCATGCGGAGCAAGGGAAGCTTTGCCGTAAACGAATTTGCTTCTAAATTCTTCAACGGCGGTGGGCATACCAATGCGGCAGGGGCTGAAGTCTGCGACACCCTATCCAATACTTACAAGTTAGTCGAGACAGCAGTACGAATACTCCATCCCTGATGCTCTCTTCACTCTTCCCCGGGGAGACACTGCCTAATGGCGATCTCCCGATCATCGCCGGACCCTGCAGCATTGAGTCTCAGGAGCAGATCTATGAGACCATGCGCCGACTAAAGGAGTGCGGGATCGGGATGGTTCGTGCCGGCGCTTGGAAGCCTCGGACACGACCGGGTGCCTTCGAGGGCGTTGGGGAGATCGGACTACGCTGGATGCGCGAGGCTGCTGACGAGCTGGGACTCAAAGTGGGGACTGAGGTTTGCCTACCGGAGCATGCACGGATAGCAATTAGGTATAAGTGCGACTTCGTCTGGCTCGGTGCCCGCACTACCGGATCCCCCTTCGTGGTGGAGGAGATAGCAAAAGTCCTCGACAGCAGCGACCTGACCGTACTTGTCAAGAATCCCATAGCACCTGACTTCCAGCTGTGGCAAGGGGCAGTCGAGCGACTACAGCACCATCACTTGACAAGTATAGGACTGATCTTGAGAGGTTTCACCACTGTGGCGAGTGGTCTCCTCCGTAACGATCCCTTGTGGGAGGCGGTAGATCGCTTTAAGTCTCACAATCCGGAGCTCCCGATCCTCTGTGACCCGAGTCACATCTCTGGAGACCGTCGTCTACTGAGAGAGATCGTTGAGGAGGCGTTGCGTAGAGACTACGATGGGCTCTTCATCGAGAGTCACTACCACCCGGAGACGGCCCAGACAGACGCAGCTCAGCAGATCATCCCGGAGGAGATAAGCACTCTCCTTCACGGCGAGTCCACCCATGGTGACTGCGCCCTTACCGCCTACAGGGAGCAGGTAGATAAGGTCGACAGTGACCTCATCCATCTCCTCTCTATGAGATCCGAATTGACCACAGAGATAGGCGCGTGGAAGGAAAACCACCACCTACCCGCACTACAGTCCGCTCGGCTTGAGAGCATGATCCATCACCACAGGCGTCAGGCAGAGCTCTACGGGATCTCGCCTGATCTGGTGGAGGATCTCTTCCGCATCATCCACGACTACTCACTTACCGATCAGATCAAGCGACTAAAGAATGAAAATCACTCAGACAAGGATTGATCTCACTAACCTCCTCTTCCGTGCCGGTCATGGTGTGGAGGAGAGGGAAAAAGTGGCAGGTAATACCTACTGCGTCTCGCTCTCTGTCTGGCCTACAGAGCACTCCGCCATGATGAGTGACAACGTGGGAGAGACGATTAGCTACGCCGATCTCTACGATCTGGTACGACGTGTGATGATAGAGGAGCGTCCCTCTGACCTCTTAGAGCATGTGGCCTATAGGATCCTGCAAGAGCTGGAGACTGCGCCACTCTCAATCAATCGGGCCTCCATCTCGATCACCAAGGTTCAGCCCCCGATCAAGGGTTTCCGTGGGGATGGAGCTACCTTCTCTGCCGAAGCGACCTTCTGACAATGCCTCGCGTCTCCATTGTCATCCCGGTGTACAATACTTCTCGATTTCTCGAGGAGTGCATTAGAAGTGTCCTGCATCAGGACTTCTCTGACTGGCAGGTCATCCTCGTCGATGATGGCTCCACCGATGACAGTGGGACGATCTGTGACCAATATGCGGCGACCGATCCTCGGATAGAGGTGCTGCACCAGCCCAATCAGGGGCTGAGCGTTGCGCGAAATAATGGTCTGGCAAGAACTCAGGGGGAGTTTGTCCTCTTCTTAGACAGCGACGACTTCTGGCTACGGCAGGATACGCTCACCACGCTTTTTGACGCTATGGATAGCCATCCGAAGTGCGACTTTATCGGGTTCAATTGGGTCTACTATTTCTCTAAGGAAAGGCAGAGTCGCTGGACGGACTTCGGCAACTACGTCCCGGAGGTAGTCAGTGGTGAGGAGGCGCTGAGGAGCATCCTCCGGTCAGGAGACACCCCAATGAGTGCCTGCATCAAGATTCTCCGCCGAGACTTCCTCATCAAGAGTGAGCTATCCTTCATCCCGGGGATCACCTCAGAGGACATCCCGTGGTTTATGCGCCTTCTCTGTCATGCAGAGGGCTGTCTTTTCCTCCACGACTACCTCTATGGCTACCGACAGGAGGTGGACGGCTCGATCACGAGGGAGTACTCCCCGGGACGCTTCCACGACCTCGTCTTCATCATTGAGGACGGGCTCCGGCTCGCTGACAGCCAGCCTTCGCCTGGGATGAGAGAGGCACTCCTCTCCTTCTACGCCACAGAGTACTGCATCCTGCTCAGCCATATGGATGTACTCACTAAGGAGGAAAGGCAGAGCATAGAGCCCTGGATGCGGAAGCACCAGTACCTCCTAAGTTACGACCAAAGCCCAAAGGTGCGACTCGCTAACCGAGCTTGGAGACTCACCGGACTGAAGGGTCTCGAGATGCTCCTTCGTCTCCGTAATACGCTGATCCGTCAGTAATAGCACTTCACGAGATGATCCTGAAACACCTTTCGCTCACCAACTTCAAGAATATCGAGAGCTGCGACCTGACCTTCTCCGATAAGCTCAATTGCATCATCGGCAACAACGGCATGGGGAAGACAAACCTCATGGACAGCATCTACTACCTCTCCTTCACCAAGTCGCACCTCCATGTGCCTGACCAGATGGTGATCCGGAAGGGGGAGACCTACGCCATACTTCAAGGCGGCTACCGAGTGGATGAGGACGAGGTGGCGATCAATATCGGCATCACCACGGAGAAGCCCAAGGTGATCAAGCGGAATCGCAAGCGCTACGACCGCATCACCGATCACATAGGGCAACTACCGGTCGTGATGATCGCTCCGTCCGACATAGACCTGATACGAGGCGGCAGCGTGGAGCGGCGAAAATTCATGAACCAGCTCATCTCCCAGGAGTCCAATCCCTACCTCACATCAGTGATGCACTACGACAAACTCCTCGGGCAGCGTAATGCACTCCTAAAGAATAAAGGTTTCCTCGACCTCCCTACCCTTAGTATCCTGGATCACCAGATGGCCGGCGAGGCTGAGACAATCGTCAGGCACAGAGCCGAGTGGACTGAGCGGATGAAGCCTATCTTCCTCTCCTACTACAGCTACATCACTGAGTCGAGAGACTCGGTAGACATCCGGTATCAGCCTTCACTCACGACAGACCACCTTCCCTCTGCCGAGGACTTCATGGAGGCGTGGCAGGCGACCCGACAGGCGGATCTCTACATGGGCTATACCACTGTCGGTCCCCACAAGGACGACCTGGAGATGCTCCTGGAGGAGACGCTGATCCGGAAGATCGGCTCCCAGGGTCAGTGCAAGAGCTATATGATCGCACTCAAGTTTGCACAATTCAAGATCCTCTCCACACTCTACCCTAGTAATAGTCCGATCCTGCTACTGGACGATGTCTTCGACAAGCTTGACGAGGAGCGAGTCGATAGGATCGTCCACCTCGTGGCCGGGGAGGACTTCGGGCAGATCTTTATGACCGATACCAATAGGAAATACCTAGATCAGATCATCGCCCAGGTGCCGGACACAGAGTATACCATCGTCCGGGTGGAGGACGGGGTCTCTACAGTACTCTGAGAGGGTTATGCGCATCTATAGGTCGGAGACACTGGGTAAGATACTGCAGGAGATGAGAGAGGGGAATAAGCCCTCCCTCTTCACCGACCTAGAGCGACACCGAGCATTCCTCGAGCAGTGGCAGTCTCTGCCGGGGATCAGGCTCCGACGGATCCGACCTGTCTTTACCTTCGACGAGAGCAAGTCCACCATAATCATCCACTGCTCCTCCAGTGTAGCACTTAATCTCCTTCGCCGAGAGCGCCCCACCATTGAGCAGCACTTCCGACCGCTGATGGATCGGTACAAGCTCGACACCCTCTCGATAATACTCCAGGACAGCGGCCAATAGTAACGAGAGACCATCCATACAAGTCTCTATTACTCAGATCGCAACTTATCATTGGGGCAGGATAAGCAAGGCTTATGAGAGGATAGAAAGCACCCCAACCCTCTGACGTAATTCTATTAGCTTTTACAGATATTAGTAACGACTAATATACCTATAAAAGGTTACGTGCTGATTCTGATCCGATTGCCCGACAACGACTGACTCCTTGGCGCTCTTTGTAGCGGAAATGAGCTACCTTTGCGACCAAATAAGCATATCGAATGACAGAGATCGCAAAAAAAAGACACCAGACAGCAGAGGGCTACACTGCCGCCCTTCTCTCAGCTTTTACATTCGGACTCATCCCTCTCTTCAGCGTCCCACTCCTCGCAGATGGAATGCCCACCTCTACGGTCCTTATGTACCGCTTCCTCTTTGCCACCTTGGCGATGAGCATATACGTTTTGGTCCGTAAGTCATCCCTCCGCATCACGAGACAGCAGTTCGTCTGGCTACTTCTCCTCAGCTTCCTCTACTTTGCCACGGCACACCTGCTCCTCACCGGATACGAGTTTATCTCCTCCGGTATGGCCACGGTACTCCACTTCACATATCCTATATTCGTCGCCCTCCTTATGCTGCTGATCTTCCACGTCCGGCTCAGCAAGAGAGGCATGATGGCAATCATGGCAGCCGTGGCCGGGGTCTCTCTCGTCAGCGGGGTCACCTCCTCAGAGCCCATCAATCCCGAGGGACCTGCTCTGGTGATCACAAGTGGATTCCTATACGCCGTCTACATCATCACGGTCAATAAGAGTGTGGCCCGGACGCTGAGCCACGAGGCGCTTACCTTCTACATCCTGCTGATCACCACTATTTTCCTATCCCTCTACTGCATTGCGGACGACAAGATGGTGCTACCTGCCTCGGCGATGGACTGGACCAACTTAGTGCTGCTGGGTGTCCTATCCACCACGATCTCCAATATCACGCTGGTCAAGGCAATAGATCTCATAGGCTCCACACCGACTGCGGTGATGGGTGCGCTGGAGCCTATGACGGCAGTGATGGTTGGGGTGATTGCCTTTGGCGAAGTGCTGACACCTATCCGCATCCTCGGGATACTGATGATCCTCGTGGCAGTGGTGCTTCTGACCACAGATAAGAGCAAGTAAAATAGTACCTTTGCTCGAAGCTGTCACAGAAGGGACGACGGGCTCACTATTAGGACTGCATGAAGGCTAACGGTCACCACTTTCTCTCCTATCCTTACCGCACGTGGATCACACTGTCGATCCTCGTGGGACTTCTCGTTACCGGGTGTGGTGTCCACCGGCGGAGCATCACCCCTGAGGAGGTGGCAAAGGTGGCGGCAGCGAGAGACTCCCTCCCGGTGAGGGAGGAGACCCCTAAGGTAGCCACCGACTCCATACCCTCTGACTCCCTCGAGACAGTAACGGCACTGAGGGACAGCCTCGACCGTACGACAGAGTCAGCCGACTCTATCCTGAGAGAAAAGCAGAGCGAAGAGATCGGAGATACCATCCCAACAGACAGTCTCCAGAGGGATAGTGTCGTGCCGGACAGTCTGCTGAGTGAGCTCAAGGCCCCGATGGACTTCACCTCCAATGACTCCATTGCGATCTACCCCAAGCGCAATATCGTGCGTATGTACGGCGAGGGGACGATCAATTATGGAGACAATAAGATTACGGGAGACTTCATGGAGATGAAGACCGACTCGGGGACCATCTTCTCTACCTACATCGACTATCCCGACTCCCTCCAGAAGGAGCGACACTACGCCAAGATCACCACAGGTCAGGACGAGTACGAGGCGAAGTCGATGCGGTACAACGTGAAGACGCAGCGTGGTTACATCACCGACGTGATCACGAAGCAGGGCGAGGGATATGTGGTGGCTCAGAAGACCAAGCGTATGGAGAACTCTGACCTCTACATGAAGGACGGCAAGTACTCCACCTGCGAAAACCACGAGCACCCCCACTACTACATCGCCATGACGGAGGCTAAGGTCCGCCCCGCCAAGGATCTGGTCTCCGGGCCGGTCTACCTTGTCGTGGCTGACGTGCCGCTGCCGATAGGCTTGCCCTTCGCTTTCTTTCCCTTCACCACCAAGCGCTCATCCGGACTCCTTATGCCGACCTACGGAGAGGAGGGCGACCGAGGATTTTACCTACGCAACGGCGGATATTACCTGGCACTCAATGACCATGTAGACCTCGAGCTGACAGGAGATCTCTACACCAAGGGCTCGTGGGGGCTTACTGGACGATCCACCTACCGCCGGCGTTACCGGCACAGCGGATCTGTCAACGCCTCCTACCTCAAGACGAAGCGCGGTGACCGCATCGCCGGGGATTACTCCGAGAGCACAGACTTCCGAATCGCCTGGTCCCACCAGCAAGACCCTAAGGCGGATCCCTACAGGACCTTCTCTGCCAACGTCAATTTCTCCACCTCGTCCTACAACCACAATGACCTCAATGCGCTCTACAATCAGGCGATGATGGGTCAGAATACGAAGAGCTCCTCGATCAGCTTCTCCAGAAGGTTCCCCAATAGTCCCTGGTCCATCACCGGATCAGTCGACATCACGCAACGCTCTCAGGACAGTACGGTGGCGGTGACACTGCCCAACCTCTCCTGGTCGGCAAGCAGGATCTTCCCCTTTAAGCGAAAAAAGGCTGTCGGCAAGGAGCGCTGGTACGAGAAGATTTCCCTCTCCTACTCCGGTCAGCTGCGCAACTCGATCACCACAAAGGAGAATGAGCTCTTCAAGAAGAATATCATCAAGGACTGGCGCAATGGCGTCAACCACTCCATCCCGGTGAGCGCCTCCTTTGACCTCTTCAATTACTTCAAGGTCACACCATCCGTGAGCTACAATGAGCGATGGTACAGCTCCCGGGTGACCCAAGCCTACGATCCCGAGAAGGACAAAATCGTTCCCGTGGATACCACTTATGGCTTCAATCGAGTGTATGACTTCCGCGCATCTCTGGCTCTCTCGACGACCGTCTACGGATTTTTCAAGCCCATGTCCTGGGTTCCGTGGGCGGGGAAGAATGTAGAGATGATCCGTCACCGCATGGAGCCCTCGATCTCGCTCAATTACCAGCCAGACTTCGCCGACCCGAAGTTTGGCTACTGGGAGCATCTGCAGTACATCAGTCGCGACGGTCGACAGCTGGATAGGTGGTACAGTCCCTACGACGGGCAGCTATTCGGCGTCCCGGGTCGTGGGAAGAGCGGTAGCGTCAGTCTCTCCGTGAGCAACAACGTAGAGGCAAAGCTGGCAGCTAAGAGCGACAGTGTCCAGGCTCGGAAGATCAGTCTGATCGATAACCTCTCCTTCTCCACCTCCTACAACTTTGCCGCCGACTCCTTCAGGTGGAGTGACTTCCAGGCCAATATTGCCCTCCGCTTTACTAAGGACTTCACCCTGAGGCTGGGTGGCTCCTTTGACCCATACATCTGGGACTACTATGAGTATGACGGCAAGGTAGTCCCCTATCGTGTCGACAAGCTCCGCATCGCTGCGGGGAAAGGGATCGGCTGGTTCCGCGGTACATCCACAAGCTTCTCCTATAACCTCAATCCGACAACTCTCAGAGAATTACTGGGTAAGGTAGGACTAAGGCGTAAGGACGAGAAGGAGGGAGATGATGACTCCGACAACTCCACCGGTACCGAGCAGCGCCCACGAGGAGGATCCGGCAACTCTCCGGATGCCGGTAGCGGAGGCTCACTCTTCACCTCCGGACAGAGCGACCTCGAGTACGATGCCTACGGCTACAGTAAGAATGTGATCGACTGGAATCTGGGCTTCAATTACAGCCTCACCATGGGTCAGGGCCCCTTCGATCCGAAGATCCGCGAGTTCACCTACAAGTTCTCTCAGGATCTCAGCTTCAATGGAAACCTCAGTGTGACGAAGAATTGGCACTTCAACTTCTCCGCCAACTACAATTTCCAGCTGAATAAGATCACCAATATGTCGTGCAACCTACAGCGCGACCTCCACTGCTGGTCAATGCGTGCCAGCTTCATCCCCGTAGGGCCCTATAAGTCCTACAACTTCTCCATTGCCGTCGATGCGTCTCTCCTCCAGGATCTGAAGTATCAGGAGAGCAGCCATCCCCAGCGGACCAATCCCTGGTATTACTGATCCGACACCACGTCGCTTAAGATCGGGAGGCAACCCCCTCACTGCCCTACAAGAACCATCGCATAGACAAAAGCATATCCCACTCTGATGAGTAGGATATGCCTTGATCTTAACTAACTAAACCGTCTTAACAAAAGAGTGCGCAGGAAGAGAGTCGAACTCTCACCCACATACGTGGACTACCCCCTCAAAGTAGCGCGTCTACCAATTCCGCCACCTGCGCATTACGGTCTGACACCGCTCTTGGTGCCCAAGACAGGAATCGAACCTGCACGACATTGCTATCACTAGTACCTGAAACTAGCGCGTCTACCAATTCCGCCACTTGGGCGATTGTAGCACTATCGGCTTCTGTCAGACCTACGGGTCTGCCTTCCGACCCTGTTCTTTCCGTTTTGTGAATGCAAAGGTAAGAAGACTTTCCGTTTTTTCCAATACCATCCCGGTCCCAATTTGCATTCCCTAGCTAACGAAATCCACATCAGCCTAAAAGTCAATCATTAACCCATCGAAATTAAATGAGCGACGACACACCTCGATGTGTCGTCAGTCGGGGATTCGGGTGATGGCATCATCGAGCAGGGCAAAGAGCTCGGTTTTTGTCTGAGCACGCAGGATCGCCACACGCTGCTGCTTGAAGTCCGGGATGCCCTTTAGTAAAGGCGTGATCGCAAGGTGGCGTCGCATATGGATGATCCCTCGCAGCTCGTCTCCGATGCGCTCGATATTCTCCTCGGTGAGTTGCTTGAGGCAGTCGAGGTACCACTCCTTGGAGTGCTGCGGCTTAGGCTCGCCGTGGCGCATCGCCCGGATCTCCTCAAAGACCCACGGCTGACCGATCGCACCGCGACCCACCATGACGGCATCGACACCAGTCTCCTCAAATCGCCGGTGAGCCGTCTCGCCATCCGTCACATCCCCATTGCCGATGATCGGGATGGTGATGCGCGGATCTGCCTTCACCGCCCGGATCAGGGACCAGTCCGCATCCCCCTTGTACATCTGTGAGCGGGTGCGTCCGTGGATCGTCAGGGCGGCTATGCCACAGTCCTGCAGCTTAGGTGCGAGGTCGGTGATGATGAGGTCGTTCTTGTCCCAGCCGAGGCGTGTCTTCACCGTCACCGGCAGGGAGACCGCCTCCACGACCGCCCGGGTGATCTCGAGGAGCCGGGGCACATCGCGCAGGAGACCTGAGCCGGCACCCTTGCCTGCCACCTTCTTTACCGGGCAGCCGAAGTTAATGTCGATCAGGTCCGGTCCGGCGTCCGCAGCGATCCTAGCTGCCTCCGCCATCGTCTCCGCATCACGTCCGTAGATCTGTATCGCCACCGGTCGCTCGTCGTCGTAGAGCTCCATCTTGCGCATCGTGCTGGGTATGTCCCGCACGATCGCATCCGCATTGACAAACTCCGAGTAGACCAGAGCTGCCCCCATACGGTGACACATCCGGCGGAAGGGGTGATCAGTCACATCCTCCATCGGTGCCAGCACCACCGGGCGCTCTCCTACGTCTATCGTCCCGATCCTCACGCCTCTGTCGCTATGCTCTCCAGATCGGTGGCACGGAAGTGCTCCCGGGCGTAGTCCAGGGTGAGGTGAAAGGTCCGCTTGCGCGTGGAGGGTAGCTCAAACATCGCATCGGTCATGATGCCCTCGAAGATACTCCTCAGACCACGAGCTCCAACGCCGAAGTCAACTGCCTTCTGCACAATAAAGTCATACACCTCGTCATCAATAGTCAGCTTGATGCCGTCCATGGCAAAGAGCTTGGTGTACTGCTTGGCGATCGCATTCTTCGGCTCCGTCAGGATCTGCCTCAGTGCCTCAGGGCTCAGGGGTGTAAGGTAGGTGAGTATCGGGAGACGCCCGATAAGCTCGGGGATCAGCCCATAGCTCCGGAGGTCAGCCGGGGTGACGTACTTCAGCAGGTCATCTCCTTGCTCCCGCTTCTTCCCCCGTGTGGCGCTGGCATAGCCGACGGTGTGGGTATTCATCCGCTGTGCGATCTTCCGCTCAATACCCTCGAAGGCACCACCGCATATATAGAGGATATTCTCCGTATTCACCACGACCATCTCGGCATCGGGGTGCTTGCGTCCTCCCTTGGGCGGGACATTGACATCCTCGCCCTCGAGGAGCTTCAGGAGCCCCTGCTGGACACCCTCACCACCCACATCCCGGGTGATGGAGGGGTTGTCGCTCTTGCGGGCAAGCTTGTCGATCTCGTCGATGAAGACGATCCCGCGCTCAGCCAGCTTGACATCGTAGTCGGCCGCCTGCAGGAGTCGCGTCAGGATGCTCTCAATGTCCTCGCCGACGTAGCCTGCCTGAGTAAAGACAGTTGCATCCACGATGGTAAAGGGGACCTTGAGCATCCGTGCGATGGTGCGGGCAAGGAGCGTCTTACCGGTGCCGGTGGGCCCGACGACGATCATATTACTCTTGTCGAGCTCCACCTCATCCAGTTCCTTGTCATCCACCCGAGCCTCCTCACCATTACCGAGGATACCCCGGCTGTAGAGCCGCTTGTAGTGGTTGTACACCGCCACGGCAAGGCTTCGCTTGGCAGCCTCCTGACCGATCACATACTTATCCAGATAGTCGACGATCTCGGTAGGCTTAGGGAGCTTGTCGAAGGTGGGCGCTGTGTACTTCTCATGCACCGCATCCGTCTTCTGAGACGCCTGGAGCGCCTTGTAGACCGCCTCGGCACACTCGTTGCAGAGGTAGCCGACGGGTCCGCGCGCCACGAAGTCGACCATACTCTCCGGTCGACCGCAGACGCTGCAGAAGTGCTCGTCGCCAAACATCCAGTCGTCGTCACCTCCCAGGTCAGTCTCCTTAGAAGTCGGTTTCTTACGCTTTGCCATTACTTCTGCTCCTTAGCCTTAGTGAGTACCTTATCCACGAGTCCGTACTCCATTGCCTCCTTAGCACGAAGCCAGTGGTCGCGGTCGGAGTCCTTCTCGATCTGCTCGACCGTCTGACCGGTATGCTTGGCGAGGATCTCGTAGAGCTCCTGCTTCACCTTCAGGATCTCGCGAACCGTGATCTCCATATCGGAGGCCTGACCCTGAGCACCACCGAGCGGCTGATGGATCATCACGCGAGAGTGCGGGAGGGCAAAGCGCTTCCCCTTAGTCCCCGCCACGAGGATGATCGATGCCATGCTGGCAGCCATGCCGGTGGCGATGGTGCTGACGTTGCAGTCGATGTACTGCATCGTATCGTAGATCCCGTAGCCGGCATAGACCGATCCGCCGGGGCTATTGATGTAGATGGAGATGTCCTTGCCCGGGTCGCTCGACTCGAGGAAGAGGAGCTGCGCCTGGATTACATTGGCGACATAGTCATCGATGGCGGAGCCGAGGAAGATGATCCGGTCCATCATCAGACGGCTGAAGACGTCCATCTGGGCGATATTTAGCTGTCGCTCCTCAATGATTGTGGGGTTAACGTAGCCTCGGGAGGCTTCGGAATTAAACTTCGTATACTGATCCAGCGCCAGCGAGTTCATCCCAAGGTGCTTCGTGGCGTATCTCTGAAATTCGTCTGAGTAATTGCTCATAATGTAGTCGTATAAATTGATTGCCAAGAAGAGTATGGCAAAAACCAAGCCAAGACACTCATCGGCACAACAAAGATACGAAAAAGTGCCCCCCTCATTTTCGGTCCCCTTTAGACATTTCTCTATTACCGGTAATAGGTAACTCTATTACCGGTAATAGTGCTCACTAATACCGGTAAAAGAATCATCGTAGTCCGGGTGCCCATTTTTGGTACCTTTGTGAGAGAAATAAATGACTCAGTAACGATCGCCATGAGTGAAGTAAATGGTAATGGAGCCCGGCTGGTAGAGCGTATCGATCAGCTGATACAAGAGCTGACCGAGATACGCGATGAGGTGACGGCTCTCTCAGAGTCCTCATCCGAGACGCCCGTCGCTCCCACTATGGAGGAGGTAACAGAGGAGACTACGTCCCAGGAGATCGACGAGACGCCCATAGTCGTGGATGAGGAGCTGGAAGAGAAGGTGCCGGAGCTAACTCTGGAGACAGCCTTTGAGCCGATGGTCGACTTCCACACCGCCGGACAGCTGTCGGTGGCGGACTCCTTCTTCTTTGCCAATGAGCTCTTCGGCGGCAATCGTCCCGAGCTCAATAGAGTACTCGGCGAGGTCGACCGACTGAGCTCCGTCTCTCAGATGCGGCACTACCTCACAGAGACCCTTGATCTGAATGTAGAGTCAGATGAGGGGAAGCGCTTCTACGACTTTGTCCTCTCCTGCTCTACCCGCCGTTAGTCTGTCATGAGCACGCCGCTGACCATCATCCCCACTCCGGTGGGCAATCTCGAGGACATGACCTACAGGGCAGTCCGTCTCCTCCGGGAGGCGGATCTGATCCTGGCGGAGGACACCCGCACATCGGCGACCCTGCTGCGAGAGTATGGCATCGAGACACCGATGATCAGCTACCATATATTCAATGAGCATAAGATCGTCGAGCGGGTGACGGAGGAGATCTCTCAGGGGCGGCGGGTGTGCCTCATCTCCGATGCCGGCACACCGGGCATCTCTGACCCCGGGTTTCTCCTCGTCCGCTCCTGTGTGGAGGCGGGCATCGAGGTGAGCTGCCTGCCGGGAGCCACAGCAGTGATTCCTGCCGTAGTCGCCTCAGGACTGCCGTGCGATCGCTTTGTCTTCGAGGGCTTTTTGCCACACAAGAAGGGACGCCTCACCAGACTGCGGGCACTCGAGCAGCGGGAGGAGACTACGATATTCTACGAGGCTCCTACACGTATCGTCAGGCTGCTCGAGGAGATCGGTGAGCTATATGGCGATACTCGGCGCGTCGTACTCGCTCGAGAGATCTCCAAGCGGTACGAGGAGTACCTACGGGGAATCCCGTCCGAGTTACTGCAACACTTTGCCACTGAGGATCCTAAGGGGGAGATGGTCCTGGTGGTGGAGGGGTTGCCGAAGGGGGAGAAGGTGCACAAGAATAAATTTCGATAATTTTGTAGCGGAGTTCAATAGTGATCTCCGAGATAGAAACTAAGTAAGAAAACAATAGAAGAGTATGATCAGATCATTTGTCAAGACCATAGCAGGGGTCTCTGTGGCTCTCTCGCTTATGGTGGTCGGCTGTACCGGCAATAAGGGATCCAGCTACGATAAGCTGAAGACCAGCTATGACTCGCTGCTCATGCAGAGTGACAAGAATCAGGCTGATCTCAATGAAGCCATCGGCATCATCAACGAGGTGGAGAGCAATCTCAGTCAGATCGCAGATGCCGAGCACCGCGTGCAGGCAGATGCCCTCAAGGGCGAGCTCAATCAGTCTCAGAAGCAGCAAATCATGGATGAGATCTCGCTGCTCCGTCAGACCCTGCAGGAGAATAAGCAAAACCTTGCCCAGCAGCAGGAGAAGCTCAAGCGCAGCGGTATCAATATCGCTGCACTTAATAAGAAGATCGACCTCCTCAGCAGTCAGATCGCAGAGAAGGACCAGATGATCCAGTCTCTCCAGGCTGACCTCGAGAGTGCGAGGGGTATGATCGCCCGTCAGGACAGTCTCATCACTGAGCAGACCGAGAAGGGTGCCGTAAATGAGGCAACCATCGCGATCCAGAATAAGAAGCTCCAGGCTCAGGATGCAGCTCTCCATCAGGCTTACTACTGCTTCGGCACACTCAGCGAGCTGAAAGAGGAGAATATCATCAAGGGTGGTGGTCTCTTCTCTAAGGCAAAGGTACTTCCCGAGGGCTTCAATCAGGACTACTTCAAGCAGGTCGATACCCGCGACCTGACGACGATCGCGCTCTTTGCCGCTAAGGCACACCTGCGCACTCAGCACCCTGCCTCCTCGTACCACTTCGAGAAGGACGCAGATGGCAATCAGACGCTTGTCATCGACAATCAGCAGGAGTTCTGGAGCCTAAGCAAGTATCTCGTCGTGGAGGTGGAGTGATCTCCGACCTTTAGATTTTATCTGATATCTATTTTGAGACGAGGCGAGGAGCATTCTTTTTCCTTACCTCGTCTCTTGTTTTTCTAAGTAAACAAAGCCCCCTTATCTATGATCGTTAAGACGGTGCTGATCGACCTCGATGATACCCTCTGGGCGACGACCCGCAATAATCAGTCTGCCCTGCGTGAGGTGTATGAGGCACGCGAGTGGAGCCGGTGGATCGACTCCTTCGAGACCCTGCGAGATGTCTATCAGCCTATCAACGACCACCTCTGGCATCTCTATCGTATCGGTGAGATCACGAAGCCGGAGCTTACCGTGAGACGCTTCAAGGAGCCTCTTGAGCACTTTATGGGACCTCTCGATGAGTCTCTCATAGATGAGATAAATACACAATTCCTATCGCTTACCGCAACGAAGAAGGAGACGATCCCCGGTGCCATCGAGCTGCTGCAGGAGCTGCGTCGTCGCTATCGGATTGTGATCCTATCCAATGGCTTCATGGAGGTGCAGCACCGCAAGATGACCGCAGCGGGCATCCTACCCTACGTGGACTGCATCGTGCTGAGCGAGATGGCGGGGATCAATAAGCCAAGCAAGGCGATCTTTGACTACGCTCTCTCCCGCTCCCGGTCACGACGGTCGGAGACGGTGATGATCGGTGACGACTGGGAGTCAGACATACAGGGGGCAGACAATGCCGGACTGCCTGCGATATGGTTTAACCTCCGAGGCCAGGCTCGCCCGGACGAACCCCTTCGCGTACCACTCTATGAGGTGAGCGAACTGTCCGAGATACCGTCCCTGCTGAGGAGTTTTACTCCATTTGCTTGACAAGGATATGAATAGATTTTTACTTACACTCTTTTCCTCAATCTTCGCAGTCGGTGTCTGCATAGGACAGGAGGGCTACCAGCTCGTTTGGGAGGAGGACTTCGTGTCGGAGACCCCGGACAGTACGCTGTGGAGTATGGTGCCGGCGCAGCCGTACGACTGGGCTCGCCACATGACATCTGAGCATCCCGAGCTCATCGAGATCTCGGATGGCACACTGAAGCTCAGGGCCGACTACGACCGGTCCGCAGGAACCTACGTAACCGCCGGGCTGTGGGGTAAGGGCAAGCAGGAGATCCGGCTGGGACGCATCGATGTGCGTGCGCGATTCGATAGCGGTCAGGGATTCTGGCCTGCCATCTGGATGCTGGGCTATTCTCCTGAGGTGTCGTGGCCGCACAATGGCGAGATCGATATTATGGAGCATCTCAATCAAGACTCCATCGTCTACCAGACGGTACACACTGCCCATACGGCAAGCTCTAACCCCGATGGCGCAGGGAGCGGCAGCGTTATGTCGATCGATCCCGACGAATATAACATCTATAGCGTGGTGATAGAGAGCGACAGGATCATGCTCTTAGTTAATGATCAACTCTGTCACACTTATGTCAGGGAACAGGGTGACGAAGAGCAGTTTCGGTATCCCCTTTACCTTATCCTCTCAGCTCAGATGGGGGGATCCTGGGTAGGCGAACCGGTACCGCCGGCGCATCCCCTCACGCTGGAGATAGACTACATCCGCCACTACATGCCCCTGAGCGCTGAGTAAGGTGGTCTCTGTGGGAAGACGGTACAAAATAGTACCTTTGTTGTGGTTCGAGCCGATCGGTTCGGACGACTACGTTTGGCAATTAGAACTATTAGGATAATAAAGAAAGACATGAGTAAGCTCGTTGGAAATCTGATCCCTCGCACCTTCTTCATCACAAAGGGCAGCGGGGAGTCTGACCTGGAGATGCATGCCGGGTCTTATCACATGGCCCTGCATGATGCCGGGATTTGTGACTTCAATATCATGACCTACTCGTCTGTCATCCCAGCCACGGCAGTCCTCACCACGATGGATGAGATCGACCTGCCTCCCTTTGGGTCCGAGATGAAGACGATCATGGCGGTGTCTCACGGCACACAGGACGAGTTTGTCTCCGCCGGGGTGGTTTACTCGTGGATGTACAGCGACGAGAACTTTGACCATAAGGTGGGAGGTCTCGTCTGCGAGGTGAGTGGTCGCTACCTGATCGAGGAGCTGGAGAGCCGTCTCACTCGCGTGATTACCGATCTGCACGACAAGACCTACTCGCAGTACTTCCTCGGAGAGCTCAATTTCGTCACTGAGGGCATCACGATCGAGAAGCGGTATGGCACGGCTCTCGCCGGGCTCTGCTTCATCGACTTCGAGCAGCCGGAGATCAAGGAGGCTAAGTAACTATCTGAATGAGTAATGGATCGAGACTGTCGGGACTTTGCAAGGAGTATCGGCGGGCTCGGTCTTTTGATACATACCTGATATGTCGTACTTCAATCAACTGGCACAGCGCCGCCACAGCATACGCAAGTATAGCTCCGAGGAGATCGACCCTGATCTCCTGACCGATATCGTGGAGTGTGCACTCCAGGCACCCACCTCGAGGAATAGTCAGAGTGTCCGACTGATAGTCGTGGACGATCCCGAGACGATCCGGTCGCTGAGTGGCATAAGGGAGCATGGCTCCGCTTTCGTGGCAGGTGCTTCGGTGGTGATCGCCGTCTGTGCTGATACCTCCGTGACACGTCGTCCTCTCGCAGATACGGCAATAGCAGCATCGTACCTCCAGCTGGCAGCCACCTCCAACAACCTCGCCAGCTGCTGGTGCCACGTGGAGGATACGCCCGGTGCTGTCGACGAGACGGCTCAGGAGACTGTACACAAGCTGCTGGATCTGCCGGAGTCCTACCTCTGCCACTGCCTCATCGCCCTCGGGATCCCCGAGGATGCCGATCAACTGGAGCCGGTGGAGCGCACTCTGCCGTGGGAGCACGTCTACGTCGGGCGTTACTCGACAGGAGAGGAGAAAGAGTAACTGCGGTGACTACACCCCAAGAGCCCCACACCTTTGCGATCATGGGAAGCGGCAATGTCGCCTCTCATCTCGCCCCCTCGCTTACTCGAGTCGGCTGGCGCTGTCGAGCTGTGTGGAGCCGCTCGGAAGAGCATGCCGCTGAGCTGGCATCTACAGTAGGAGCCGAGAGCACCTCCGACTGTGCTTATTTCTATCGCCTTCTGCAGGAAGATCCCTCAGTAGAGCTACTCCTACTATGCCTTACTGACGATGGTCTGTCGGATGTGGCAAAGAAACTCCCACCAAAGCTCACGGCTACAGTGGTCCATACCTCCGGTAGTACTCCGATGAGCGTCCTCTCCAGGATCCCTTCGTATGGGGTTCTCTACCCAGTGCAGACCTTCTCCAAGTCGAGGGCACTGGATATGTCTCAGGTTCCCCTACTCTTAGAGTGGAGCGACCCGGAGGCAGAGAGTCTCCTTCGGGCGCTCGCCGATGCGCTCGGAAGCGAGGATGTGCGCCAAGTGACCTCAGAGGAGCGCGGAAGGCTCCACCTGGCGGCCTGCTTCGGCTGCAACTTTGTCAATCACCTGCTGGCTGTGGCGCAGGATCTACTCCGAGAGACACCGCTATCCCTCAGCGATATGAGTCCACTCATCGAGGAGACGATCTCCAAGGCGATGGCGTCAGACGATCCCGCCACACTACAGACCGGTCCGGCAATTCGGCACGATGAGTCCACACTACAGAGACATCAGGCTCTCCTAAATGGGGATCCCCGTCTGACCGCAATCTATCAACTGATGACCCAATCCATCCAAGAGAGAGCAGAGAAATCATGAGCAAATTTTCCCAAGACCTGTCCGGCTTCAAGGCGGTCGTCTTCGATATCGATGGCGTCCTCTCCGGGAGGACTGTAGCGATGAATGATCGGGGCGAACTGATCCGCACCACGAATGTCCACGACGGCTATGCTATGAGACTGGCCTCACGTGCAGGCATCATCCTGGGCATCATCACCGGAGGACATGGCGATGAGATCCGAAATCGCTTTGAGCCCATAGGTGTTAAGTACATCTACGAGCGGTGTCACCGTAAGGCTGAGAAGCTTATGGAGCTCTGTCTGACCGCTCAGATAGAGCCGTCTGAAGTGATCTACTGTGGCGATGACCTGATCGACATCCCTGCGATGCGTCTGGCGGGCTACAGTGTCGCGCCGTCCGATGCTGCGGAGGACGTGCTGATGGTGGCGGATCACGTCTGCGCCGTCGCCGGCGGTCAAGGCGTGGCGCGAGAAGTGCTGGAGGAGATGCTTCGTGCTCGGGGGGAATGGGGCATCGTCACGGACCTACCCACCTTCTGACTCCCTACCGACGCATGAGACATCTGATACTTGGATCGGCCTCTCCGAGGCGCAGGGAGCTCCTGCAGCGCTTAGGCATCGAGGACCTGGAGATCCGTCCCGCCAATGTCGATGAGCCTCATCCTGAGGAGGTGGCTCCTGAGGATATGGCCCTCTTCCTTGCTCGGCATAAGTCTGACGCTCTGATCCCCGGGCTGTCGGATGGAGATCTCCTCCTCACAGCTGATACAGTGGTTCTGCTGGATGACGAGATACTCGATAAGCCGGTCTCTGAGGAGGATGCGCGAGACCACCTCCGCCGCCTCTCCGGCAGATCTCACTGCGTGATCACCGGGCTGGTGCTTACGGACGGCACGCAGACGATAGAGCGAAGCGTGGAGACTGAGGTCTTCTTTGCCCCGCTGACTGAGGACGACATCACCTACTACATCCGCCACTGCCACGTCATGGATAAGGCGGGTGGCTACGGCATCCAGGACTGGATCGGACTCGCCGCCGTTGAGCGGATCAATGGATCATATACTAATGTGATGGGACTGCCTACGGCTGAGGTCTACAGCGCACTGTCCCACTTCTTATAATACCATCATGGGAAAAATCTACAACGCACTGACCGCTCTCTTCATGCTCCTCGCTGTGGGAGCTGTCGTCATCTACTTCGCCATGCCGCAGGACAAGACCTGGTTCTTCATCGTCGGCGGCGTGGCCATCGTCCTCCGCCTCGGGCAGTATATCTGGAAGCTGATGCATCCGGTCCGGCGGAGGAGGTCATCTGACTTCTAAGACAAAAAACACCCGTCTCTCCGTATGAGAGGCGGGTGTTTTATTGTCGGATATGCGCTTAGTGCTTACCGATACAGAAGAGGATATGCTCTATCTCCTTATCCATAACCGGTACCGGGAGGCAGTAGTACCTTGAGAATGCGGGATTGAGCGCCACAAGGTACATGCTCTTCACCTCGATGCCATACCCTGCCCGGAGGATGTGCCGGTAGAGGTTTTGCTGCAGACAGCCGATCACGTACGGTGTACTGTATAGGTGCTCCAGCCCATTGAGACCGGGCGAGTGGGGATTGTAAGTATTGGGCACAAAGTCGTAGCCGTCTTCCTTGCCCATCCTGCGACTCCGCTTCCAGTCGAAGAGGACAAAGTCCCCATTGTAGTCCTGCGCCAGCAGGTCGAGCGTCCCGGCGAGATTGTACTCCCGCTCAAAGATCTGCCACTCCGTGCGGTAGGGCGTGGGTCGAACCTCGTCAAAAAACTGCTCAAAGGCCCTCATCTCACTCTCGATCGAGAGATGCTGCTTACTATTGTCCTCCAGCGTGATATCAAAGAAGTGCTCGACCGGTTGCTTGAGGAGACTACGCTCGATCTGCTCGTGCATGAAAGTCCCCAGGTGACGCGCCAGAAGCCCATTATGCTCCCACAGATCCAGCTGCTGCCGGACAGTCGTCCCGAGGGTGCGGGACTTATACTCCGCCCAAGAGCGGACATCAAATGCGGGGAAGAAGGAGGAGATGAGATTGGTCACCGAGTGGAGCTTCTCCCCTGTGTCTGCGTAGGTGTACTCGTGGCAGTCGGGGTCGAAGAGTATTTTTTCATCCTTTGGAGAGGCGTTGAGTGTATTAAAGTCCGCAGGGTAGTTTCTTTCAATCATATTGTCTCGCTGATATGGGTCTCTGGTAGAGTCGAAAAAGGGATTCGACCGGCTTACCCTCCAGGCAAATTTAAGATTATTACCACTCACTGCCAAGCCCTTTGACATTTTATCACCAGGAGCCTATTCGGTAGGCGCACCACATCTACCCCAGCAGGGCTGACGTTTTTGGATTTGCCTCAGGTCTTCCTGAGCAAAAACGAGAAAATTATCTGAAAATCAGGGCATTAAGCTTGCACAGTCTGAGAATTATTCGTACCTTTATACCTGATAATCAATCGTTTGTCTCTCTTTTTAAGCGTTATTAGGTATGAATAATTTGCTCTCGGTCATCTCGCTTATTCCTGAGTTCAGGAAAGGAAATCATCTGGTTTATCCCATTGATTACCTTTTGCTTGTGGCTTTTTGCACAATGATGTGCAACCAAACTTCGTGGCATGCGATGGAGGACTATGCCGAGATCCATCAGAAGGACTTGAGGAAACTCTATTTCAAGATTTCG
>NZ_AQWR01000009.1 GCF_000375645.1 Porphyromonas bennonis DSM 23058 = JCM 16335
TGTTTCTGCTGGTCTACGGTTTCCTTCGTTTCTCCTACGAGCCCATAGAGGAGCAAAAGAGCCCGCTCGCACGACGCATCCTCGGAGCAGTCGTCACAGTCGGTCTCATCGTGATCGGTATGCGCGGCACCCTCAGACCCCATGAGCGTCCACTCAGTGAGACCATAGCCGACAGATACATCGAGGACTATCGGGAGGTGGCGTTGGTGCAGAATACCCCTTACTCGCTCTCACGAAGCTCCGGCGCACGCTTCGTCCGGTACCGCTTCTACGACCCGACCGAGCTCAGGGAACTCTTTGACCCCACCTATCAGGCGAAGCCTCTGGCACCGGATGACAGTCTCTACGGCTCGCTCCGGGGGTACAATGTGATGGTCGTCCTGATGGAGAGTATGGCGAGGGAGTTTGTCGGCGTGCTCAATACGGACATACCCGGCTACGAGAGCTACACGCCCTTCCTCGACTCGCTGATCCCCCATACGCTCTACGCGAAGTATGGGTATGCCAATGGGAAGCGCTCCGTCGAGTCCTTTCCCACGATCTATGCGTCGCTGCCTACCTTTGGTGCCACCTTCAATGACAAGGAGTTTCAGATGCAGGACTATCAGCAGTGCCACGCCTTCACGTCAGGACTGCCGACAATGTTGAGGGACGAGGGGTATGACCTAAAGTTTTACCACGGTGATGAGCCGGGAGCGATGGGCTTCTACGGCTTCCTCCACCGGATGGGACTTGAGCGCCAGTACACGGCGGAGGACTTCCGTCAGGAGGTGCCGGATGCCGATCGGTACTTCATGAAGTCGTGGGGCGTCTTCGACGACCCCTTTGAGCAGGCTATGGCGCGGGACATGAAGCACTCACTGAGAGAGCCCTTCGGAGCCTTCTTCTTTTCCCTCACCAATCACCACCCCTTCCAGATCCCTCGTGGGTATGAGAAAAGGTGCAAGCAGGGCACGCTCCCGATCCACCGCACGGCGCAGTATGCCGATGAGGCGCTCCGAAATTTCTTCGACTCCATCAAGGATGAGCCGTGGTACGATCATACGATCTTCGTGATCACCGGCGATCATACCAATCAGACCGACCGCCCCGAGTACGACTGCTCGGCGGGTAAGTCGATGGTGCCGATCTGCTTCTATGTCCCCGATGGATCCCTCTGGGGCGAGATCTCAGATCGAGTGGTGCAGCATATGGACATCTATCCGACGCTGCTCTACCTGCTGGGCATTGAGCGCCCGATCTACGCCTATGGGCACAATATCTTCGATGATACGGTGGACCACTATGCGCTCAATAACTTCTTTGACCGCTACTTCCTCTTCACGAAGGAGCTGACCGTGGTGATGCGGCGCGATGGTGAGGTCTCTGTCGAGGCACCGAGTGCACCGGTGCAGACTGACCACGGGGATCCTGGGCTGCCGAGCGACTCTGTCCGAGACCACTACAGCCGCCTGCTCAGGGCGATTGCGCAGGACTATAGCGAGCGGCTCTTCTCCTCGGGCTTTGTGCTGACCGACTCTGACGCAGACGATCCGAGCGCACGGCATTGACCCCTCTCTCGGGGGCAGAATACTATTACCGGTATTAGGCTCATCTAATACCGGTAATAGGTTTCACTAATACCAGTAATAGAATTCACTAATACCGGTAATAGTTGACCGCCTGTAGGAGTGGGCTTTAATCCTCTTGCACTGAGGGCGTGGTGTGGGTGGTGGATAGGTGGGGTAATTGTAGTATCTTTGTGATCAGTGGTGTGGCATCGTGACCGGCTTCCCGGGCGCTGTCGTCCGCCCTGTTTTTTACCCTATTAAGAGCCTTGTATGAGCGAGATAGTAGAACCAGTAAAAAGCGGCGAGGAGAAGTCGCTCAATTTTATACAGCAGATCGTGGAGCGTGACCTCCGGGAGGGACTCCACAACGGACGCATCCAGACGCGATTTCCCCCGGAGCCTAATGGCTACCTCCACATCGGCCACGCTAAGGCGGTCTGTATAGACTTCGGCATCGCCGAGAAGTATGGCGGGGTCTGCAACATCCGCTTCGACGACACCAACCCCGTCAAGGAGGATCAGGAGTATGTCGATGCGATCCTGCGGGATATCGAGTGGCTCGGCTTCCACTGGGGCAATGTCTACCACGCCAGTGACTACTTCGAGAAGCTCTATGACTTTGCCGTCGACCTGATCAAGCGGGGACTGGCTTACGTCGATGAGCAGACCTCCGAGCAGATCGCAGCGCAGAAGGGGACGCTCACCGAGCCGGGGACAGACAGCCCCTATCGGGATCGTCCCGTGGAGGAGAATCTTCGGCTATTTGAGGAAATGCGCCAGGGCAAGCACGCCGAGGGGTCGATGACCCTCCGGGCGAAGATCGACATGGCGCACCCCAATCTCCTCTTCCGCGACCCGATCATCTACCGCATCATCAAGAAGCCGCACGCACGCACCGGGACGGACTGGTCAGTCTACCCGATGTATGACTTTGCTCATGGGCAGAGCGACTATTTCGAGGGAGTAACCCACTCGATCTGTACGCTTGAGTTTGTCCCCCACCGCCCCCTTTACGACTATTTCATCGATCTCCTCAAGCCTGAGGACAGCGACTACCGCCCGCGCCAGTATGAGTTTAATCGGCTCAACCTCACCCACACGGTGATGAGTAAGCGGAAACTCCTGGAGCTGGTGCAGCGCGGTCTCGTACACGGCTGGGATGATCCGCGAATGCCCACCCTCGTCGGGATGCGCCGGAGAGGCTACACCCCGCAGAGTATCCGAAACTTCATCGGCGCCATCGGCTACACGAAGTACGACGGCACCATCGAGGAGGAGCACCTGGAGCACTATGTCCGGGAGGATCTGAATAAGGTCGCCACCCGTGCCGCTGTGGTGCTGGATCCGGTGAAGCTGGTGATCACTAATTATCCCGAGGGAGAGACTGAGGAGATGGAGTGCGTCAATAATCCGGAGGATCCCGATGCAGGCACTCACACGCAGACCTTTGGCCGTGAGCTCTGGATCGAGCGCGAGGACTTCATGGAGGATGCACCCAAGAAGTACTTCCGCCTCACGCCCGGGCGAGAGACTCGGCTCCGCTCCGCCTATATCGTCACCTGCACCGGCTGCGAGAAGGACTCCGAGGGACGTATTACCACCGTCTATGCCGAGTATGATCCGGAGAGCAAGACCGGCGGTGCCACCGCCAATCGTAAGGTAAAGGGGACCATCCACTGGGTCTATGCTGCCGGCGCGCAGCCGGTCGAGGTCCGTATGTACGACCACCTCTTCTCCGCCGAGGATCCGATGGCGGAGGAGTACGAGGACATCAGCGAGCTGATCAATCCTCTGAGTGAGACGATCCTTTACCCCTGCTATGCCGAGAAGTTTATCACGGAGGCTCAGGTGGAGGACCACTACCAATTTGTCCGCAAGGGGTACTTCACTAAGGACAAAGACAGCACAGACGAGCTGCCGGTATTCAATCAGACTGTCTCCCTCCGCGACTCGTGGAAGAAGATGGTCAATAACGACAAAGCCAATAAGTAATAGGTCATGCTAATGAGTACGCAACTCCATACCCTGTCCCATCAGAGGCAGCTCCTTACTCTCCTCTGCCTGCTCCTCACTCCGCTGACGATGCTCGCCCAGAGCCGCAAGAATGTGGTGGATGAGGTAGCCTGGGTCGTGGGCGATGAGCCGATCCTGCTCTCCGACATTGAGCGACAGAGGATGTACTACGAGAGCATGGGTCAGCCCTTCCAGGGCGATCCGCGCTGCATTATCCCCGAGCAGATGGCGATCTCGAAGCTCTTCCTCAACCAAGCCAAGATCGACAGTATCGAGCCCAATCAGCAGATGATCAATGCCAATGTCAATCAGTGGCTGGAGCAGGTGACCAATCAGCTGGGCAGTAAGGAGAAGCTGGAGGAGTACCTCGGTCAGAAGTACTCCCAGATCCGCGAGGACCGCCGAAAGATCGTCGCCGAGCAGTACACCGTCATGCAGATGCAGCAGAAGATCGTCGGTGAGGTGATGGTGGCTCCATCGGAGGTCAATCGCTTCTATGAGCAGATCAATAAGGACTCCCTGCCCTTTGTCCCCACGACGGTGGAGGTGCAGATCCTCACCCTTCAGCCCAAGATCTCTATCAAGGAGGTCGATGCGGTGAAGCAGCGACTGGTCGACTTCACAGAGCAGGTCAATAGCGGGAAGTCAGACTTTGAGACCCTGGCTCGCCTTTACTCTAAGGACAATGAGACTGCCCTCAGGGGTGGTGAGATCGGCTTTGTCGGTCGTGCAGAGCTGGAGCCGGAGTTTGCCAACGTCGCCTTTAGCCTCAATGACCCGAAGAAAGTGTCACGCATCGTGGAGACAAAGCGTGGCTACCACATCATTCAGCTGATCGAGAAGCGGGGTGACCTGATCAATGTGCGGCATATCATGCTGAGTCCGGAGGTCAATCAGGAGGAGCTCCTTGCGACCAACACCCGGATGGACTCCATCGCCGGCATCATCACGAGGGACAGCGTCCCCTTTGCCACCGCTGCACTCTACTACTCCTCGGATGAGGATACACGGCTGAGTAATGGACAGATGGTGAATGCCAATCAGCAGAGCTCCCTCTTCGGCACCTCTCGCTTCCAGATGTCAGACTTGCCGCAGGAGATGTCGCCACTCGTAGCGGAGCTGAGCGAGGGCGAGATAACCAAGCCCTTTACCATGACGGATAAGAATAACCACCTCGTGGTGGCGATCGCCCGCCTCAAGAGCCGCAAGTCCGGACACCGTGCCAATGTCGTCGACGACTATCAGGTGATCAAGGATATGGTGGAGGGGAAGAAGCGTGAGGAGCTGCTCGATGAGTGGATCCGAGAGAAGCAGAAGACCACCTACGTCAGCATCGCTCCCGCCTATCGTCAGTGCACCTTTCAGTACCCCGGCTGGGTGCTTCGTGAGGGTACGGAGAAGAAGTAAGCTTGTCCCACAACTGCATGAGTAGCCCCCTATGAACGAAGGTGACCCTCGTCATCCCTTTCTCCTAGCTCTGGCACTGACGCTCCTGTCGGTGGCAGGGCTTATGGCTACTCAGGCACGGCCATCGGCTCCTGGGACTGTCGGCTTGCTCTCTTCCCTACAGACGGCGCCCTCGGACACGACCGGCAAGGAGCGGATCATCATAGAGCACGTGGACCTGTGGCGCTTCGATAAGGAGATCAATCCCGATGCGCAGATCCTGACGGGGAATGTCGTCTTCAAGCACGACAATGCGCTGATGTACTGCGACAGTGCACTCCTCTATAGGGAGGCCAATCGCTTCGAGGCCTTTGGCAACGTACACATCCACCAGGCGCAGGATACGGTAGATATCTACTGCAACTACCTGGACTACGACGGCTACACGAGGCTGGCACGACTCCGGGAGCTGGTACAGATGGAGCAGGGTGAGAATACCCTCCTCACAGATAGCCTGGACTACGATCGTATGTCGGGGATCGCCTACTACTTCGACTACGGATCGGTGGCCGACAGTCTCAATGTGCTCTCGAGTGTCTATGCGGAGTACTCCACGGTGGATAAGACGGCGGTCTTCTATAACGACGTCGTGCTGCAGAATGACAACTTCACCCTCTACTCCGATACGCTGCACTACGACACCAATACCAAGATCGCTACCATCCTCGGCCCCACAACGATCGAGGGCGACAGCGGTATCATCTACGCTACACGCGGAACCTACCGGACGGAGGAGGACGTGGCGACGCTCCTTGACCGGGCTGAGATCGTCTCCGGCAGCCGATGGATGACGGGTGACTCGCTGATCTACGACCGACCCGCACACTTTGCCGACCTCTATGGGAGCGTCATCCTCCGGGATACAGCTGAGAGTATGGAGCTGAGGGGCAATCATGTGATGTACAACGACTCCACCGAGTGCGGTGAGGCGATAGACCATGCCTACATCTACGAGTACTCCGACTCCGATCACCTCTTTACCGGTGCGGATCGGATGCAGCTGATCAAGGTCGACTCTGTCAATAATATCGCTAAGGGAGTAGGTAATGTCCGCACCTGGCGCAGAGATGCACAGGCTGTGGCTGACTCTATGGTCTACCTCACTCAGGACTCAGTGATGAAGATGTACGGTCGTCCCTTCGTCTGGAGCGGTCTCTCTCAGGTCACCGGCGACTCGATCCGCCTTTTTATGAAAAATGGCTCCGTCGAGCGAGCCCTGATCGGGGAGAATGCCTACATGTCGCAGCATCTGCGGAATAAGTACTACAATCAGATGCGTGGCCGCGAGGTGGAAGCCTACTTCCACGAGGGCGAGATGGACTCTGTATGGACGCGAGGAAATGCGGAGACGATCTACTTCAGTGAGAATAAGGACTCCATCCAGACCGAGCAGACACATACTCAGAGCAGCGAGATACTGACACAGCTGGAGGATCGCGAGGTGGTGCGGATCCTACTCCTGGGGCAGACGAAGGGGCGTACCAAGCCGATCTTCCTCGTCGAGGAGAGCGATCTGGTCTATCCCGACTTCGTCTGGTTCCCAGAGGGGCGTCCGGTCGACTCGCTGGACATCTTCCGTCGTACCCCGACGCCGGGCGAGGGTGGAGGCGAATTGGTGCCGCGCCCACCGACGACCGGTCTCCTACAGGACCTCCCGACGCCAAAGGAGGAGCAGCCAAAGCAGGTGGCGCAGTCCACCCTCCCGTCGGACTCGCTCGTGACGGCGCTGACCGACTCGATCATCCGGACGCTGGCGGACACCACCGGGATCTCCATCGACTCGATCAGGAGTCATGTGATGGACTCTCTTGCCGTCTCCCTGCCACAGGCGGGTCGTGAGATCCTGCAGGGAGCAGCCGACAGCACTCTCAGAGCTACCTCCGGGCAACGACTCACCGAGTTCCTCGACGGGCGGCAGCGCCCCACCGAGGTGACCGACTCCCTCCGTCGCGTTGGTGCCGCACAGCTCGACTCCCTCGGACTGACGCCGAAGGCAGTGACCGACCAGGCAGAGACCACGGTTCGTCAGGCGATCACGGGGCTCAAGAAGGAGCAGCAAGCCACGATCCGCAAGGAGGACGAAGTGACACAACCTAAGAAGAAGTAACTAGTACTATGGGATGGGGAAGCTTTTATAAGTCTAAGAAGCCAAGGGGATTTAGGTACACCTACCTCACCTTTGATCCAAAGAAGAAGGAGCTGGAGCGCAAGATCCGGCTCTCCAAGCATAGGGTCGATCCGGAGGCGAATCCCCTCACGGAGGAGGACTTAAAGGAGAATCTCAAGGGACACTTTCGGCGCAACTCTGAGCGACTTGCCAAGTATGGCGACCCGGAGGACTTCTCAGAGAGCATCGGGAAGAAGAATAGGCAGCTCGTCTTCGTCCTCGCCATCCTCTTTGCCTTCAGCTACTGGATCTTCGAGAGCTTAGGCATCACCACATGGGCTGACTTCGCACGCCTTTTCATCTTCTGGTAAGCGATCGCGTGGACAGCAGAGTACATCTACTCCCGGATAATATTGCCAATCAGATCGCTGCCGGTGAGGTGATTCAGCGACCTGCTTCTGTCGTCAAGGAGCTGGTCGAGAATGCCATCGATGCCGGTGCGACCGATATCCAGGTCATCATCAAGGATGCCGGCAAGACACTGATCCAGATCATCGACAACGGCTCTGGGATGGGAGCCGTCGATGCCCGGATGGCCTTTGAGCGGCATGCGACGAGCAAGATCCGCGAGGCGGCTGACCTCTTCTCCATCGTCACCATGGGCTTCCGAGGCGAGGCACTCCCCTCCATTGCTGCGGTGTCTCATGTGACTCTGCAGACGCGTATGGAGGATGCGGAGCAGGGGACCAAACTCGAGATAGAGGGATCCAAGGTAATCTCCCAGGAGCCGGTCGCCTGCCCAGTAGGGTGCAACTTCCAGATCCGGAATCTCTTCTTCAACGTCCCGGCGAGGCGCAAGTTCCTCAAGGCAGACACGACCGAATTTGCCCACATCCTCACCGAGCTACAGAATATTGCAGCCGTGCGGCATCGCGTTGCCTTTACCCTTGTCCACAACGGCAATATCCAGCTCCAGATCTCGGCGGCACCGCAGAAGCAGCGGCTCCTCGACCTCTTCGGCAGCCGGCTCACCAAGCACCTCCTCCCGCTCCATATTGAAACACCCTTAGTGACCATCGAGGGCTTTGTCACGGAGACCAAGTACACTCGCAAGCGAGGAGCGTGTCAGTACTTCTTCGTCAACGATCGCTTCATGCGGCACCCCTACTTCCATCGTATGGTGCTCAATGCCTACGGCGAGATGATACCGAAGGGGGAGAAGCCGGAGTACTTCCTCTTCCTCTCCTGCGACCCCGCCTCCATCGATGTCAATATCTCGCCCACGAAGACGGAGATCAAGTTTGAGGCAGAGAATGACATTGGCACCATCCTCTTCTCTGCCATCCGTGAGGTGCTGATGAAGGGGGCGGCAATGCCTACACTCGACTTCGACGAGGATCGTATGGAGATCCCCATCGCCGATACCAGCCGGCGAAATGCGCCCGAGCCGCCCACGTCGGGCAATTTCTTAGAGGTTGGGAGCCGGCTCAATGACAATGATGAACTGATGCTGACACCCAAGATCGGCGATACCTTCCCCGCCGTGGGAGGTGAGACCGCTATGCCGGATATAGCCGATTGGGACAGCTTCTATGAGGACTTCCAGAAGCGGCGTGAGGAGATGCCGAGACAGGTCCCGCTGTCGGATAGAGATGGCACGATGACGACACTGACCTCCTCGCTCACCGGCGAGAGCTCCGAGATAAGATCCGGGTACGATGTGCCGCCGCTGGTCTATGGGGACTATGGCGTCGCTCTCCAGCCCGAGGGAATTGCCGTGGTCAGTCTCTCCCGGGCTCGGGAGAGGGTCCTCTACGAGCAGTATATGACCTCCTTTAGAAACGGGCATGTGGTCTCGTCTCGCCTGCTATTCCCGGCACTCCTCGAGCTCTCTCACGAGGATGCCTCGCTGCTGCGAGAGTACCGGCAGGATCTGGCAGAGATCGGATTTGACATCTCCGATATGGGGCAAAATGCGATCGGTATCAATGCCGTCCCCGATGGTCTACCCGCCGGAGGAGAGGAGGAGATCCTCCATGACCTCCTGCGAGAGTGTGAGCAGTCTGGTCGCTCCAGCCGGGAGGTCTTGTCCAATAGGCTTGTCCGAACCATCACCACCGCTCGTCTACGCTCCCTTCCCCGGCAGATGACCCCGGCGCAGGCGAAGCAGCTCCTCGAGCAACTCTTTGCGCTCCCGGAGTATCGGGTCACCCCCTCAGGTCGGCAGATCCTCTTCTTCCTCACCCCTCGGGAGCTCGCCAAGCACCTCCCCTGATACAAAAAAAGGGGGTGTGCCGGATTATTTCCGACACACCCCCTTTCTGAGTCTGGACACTCGATCACAGATCGAATGTCACACTTAGATGCTTATCGCTCCTGATGTATGTATTGCTCACCTCGTAGGACACTGTGGACTGACCAGCCCTAGCAGTCAGTATCTGTGAAGATCGTGGATAGAGCACGACCCTCTTAGTGCCGTCACCGGACTGGAGATCGAGCTCGAAGTAGAGGTCGCTATTGTTGCTAATCGTGTAGTAATCGGTTTCCGCTTTCTTCCCCGAGACGCTGTGGTATGGTCTGCTGATAGAGACGCATGCATCAAAGAGTGCCCTTACGTTTTCTTCCCTTCCAGCCAGCAGCTTGCTAGCCCATGCAATCGTACGACCAGACTCCAGAGCCTCTCTAATGCCATCGGCTGATCGATCCTTTGCGAGCACGAGTGTCATCGTGCGATGAATGTACCCTCTCGTGCGATCGTAGTCATGCCGTATGAGATTATGAATGTCTGATGTACCCATCACGGTCAGGTTGTGATCAACGCACCAGTCAAGGGCACGCTTATGGAAGCCAAAACCATTGATCACCTCGATTCCCCTCAGGGCTCCCTCACGGTAGATCTGGTCGATAAAAGGGAGCCAGGTGTAAGAGCCCTCGATATTTGGCTTCCAACCGGGGTGGTTCCAGAATATGAAGGCTCCCTGCTCCTTAGCTGCCATGATGCTCTCTAAGTCTTGCTTGCTGCTCTTGTCCTCGCTAAAGAGGGAGTTGTCAGTAGTAAAGATAGCGTTGAAGTGACCGGGAGGGGTGTCTCGGGTGATCTCTGACCCTCTGATGAGGATGAGATCCTTACGCAGAGCATCCTCCTGGGCGATGTCGTGAGCACGATTGTGTCCAGTAGAGACATCGTTATGGTGTGGGTGGTACTCGATATGGTCTGTAATGGCCAGAGCATCTAGTCCCTCCTCCCATGCCTCTTGGGTCCTGATCGTGGGCCATACCAGCCCGTCTGAGAAGATGGTGTGCATGTGGAAGTCGCACTTAAGGACCGTATACTCCCCCACAGCTGGGATCATGATCTGCTCCCTCATCGCCGGGCGTCTCTGCTCCTGTAGATAGAGCATACCGTCGCCCTCTACGTTCTGAGCCCGGACATACAAGGAACTGCACATCAGTAGGGCTACAAATAGTGATTTGATCTTCATGTTGTTTCTTTGGATTATATGTAACACTTATATTATTTATTTCCACCCGGGATTTTGCTTGAGGTTGGGGTTGAGTACCAGATCCTCCTCCGAGATGGGATGGAGGTAGTTCTTCTCGCTAAATACTCTCTTCTCCTCATTTCGCCATAGGACGTGTCCCTTGTCCCCCTCCGATAGGACGGCAGAGGTGCCATCAATGACGTAGTAGATAACGCCAGGAGTCTTCTTGGTCGGAGCTTTCCTGACGAAGGAAACATCAGGGGTACCATTGCCATCCAGATCCATAGGAGTATCCATGGCCGGGACGTAGATACCCTTCCACGGCATCTCCAGCAGATCTCCCTTGTGCCATCTGAGGAGATCCCTATATCTCAGTCCCTCGTAGCATAGCTCGATGCCTCTCTCTCGTCTGATCTCAAGTAGATACTTGTCGCTGATCTCGGGGAAGTACACCTCCTGCATATATGGGTCTGCCGAGTCGGGGATCTTTGGACTCACACCAGCACGCTCTCGCAGCGGAGCTATCGTAAGCTCCCAGGTAGACTGATCAAACTTCCCAAGCTCAGCCATTGCCTCAGCATAGTTGAGTAGGATCTCTCCATAGCGAAGAAGGGTGACGGAATTGTAGGACTCTCCCACTCCATCTAATCTCTTATCATCGAGGCTGAACTTGAGGATATGATATCCGGTAAATGTATAGCCAAAGTTAGGAGGTGCCGGCGTCCCATCACTTCTCTTGTAGCCCAATGACCTGATCGTCTGAGATAGCCTCGGGTCACGATCCTTCATCTCGTCCACAAATAGTATCCTATCGTAATCGGGATGATCGGTAAATCTAGAGCCATCCTTCATCAGATAGGTATTGACGAATTGCTTGTTGAGTCCCCATCTCGCTCCGTATGTGGCGCTATTGTACTTCCACGTGATATTATGCCATCTCCTCAGGGCGTTGTTGTACTCTACTGCAAAGAGGATTTCCTCTGAGACCGGCTTCTCACTAATAAAGAGCGTACGATAGTCGGTGTCAGGATGCCCCGTGGAGTAGAGACGATACTTACCAGAGTCCATGACTTGCTTCGCAGCTCTAGCTGCCTCCTCCAAGAAATGCTCAGATGACTCCTCTAGACCGAGCTCAGGATGGTACTTTCTGTACGTTCCCTCGAAGAGACAAATTCTGGACTTTAGTCCCAGTGCTACTTGCTTGGTAATGGTCGTTGCGCTCTCGTCTTTGATATCATGGAGGTTAGCGACTGCATAGTCGAGATCTGCCATTATCGAGTCCATAACCATCGCCCTCGGGTCACGTGGACGCATCAGCTGATCCTCATCATTAGGATCGATAGGCTTGCTGTACCATGGTACATCTCCGTAGGTGACAACTTTGTCGAAGTATTCCTTGGCCCTGAAGAGCCTAGCTACTCCTATATAGTGGCGCTTATGTGTTTCTTCAACTGGTGATGAGGAGGCTTTAGCAATGAAGTAATTAAGATTACGTATGTTGCTCCAGTTCCATTTACCCTCATTCACCGAGCTATAGGCTCCGGCAATAAAAGTGGGGGAGCTGTTTTTTGAGGTGAAGTCTCCCATCCCGTCTCTATTAACTACGGTCAGCCCTCCCGGAAGCATTTTCTGGTAGAAGGAGTTAGTGTACAGCTCCAGGTCTGTTTCCGACTTGAAGAAATCTCCTGGTGACAACTTATTCACGGGGGATAAATCCAAAAAGTCGGTGCATGATATAAGGCATATCAGGGTAGTTAGGACACCGAATACTTGCTTTATATTTTTCATGATAGGGTGCTTAATAGGTGATTTGTAGACCGAGAGTCCAGGATTTTAGCATCGGGTATGCGTAGCCCTGACCCTGTCCATTGGTAAGTTCTTTCTTTGGGTTTTCAATCACTTCGGGATCGAAGTTTGGAGCGTGCTTGAAGAGATTAGAGTACGTCAATACGTTCTGACCAGTCAGATAGAGCTGGGCTTTTGTGAGCTTGAGTTTGCTTAGGGCTGATGGGGCGAGGTCATATGTAAGGGTGATATTCTTTAGTCTGATGTAGCTTGCATCCTGCAGGTATCGAGTCTGCGGCGCCCCTAATGATCTGTTAGTCCGTAAGGCCGTATATCCTCTAAATCGAGGGAAGTACGCATCAGGCTTTTCCTCAGTCCAGTGGTTATTGATAAGGTAGGTGGGCTGGTAGCCGTAGGGCCTATTGTATGGGCCGTAGAATAGTCCCGCCTCTGGTGAGAAATACCAATCCCTCTTCCCTACACCTTGGAAGAAAAGTGAGAGTCCGACATTTGACCAATTTGCGGACAGATTGAGTCCGAATTGGTATCGAGGGGAGTTGTTACCGATGATCCTCCTATCTCCGGGATTGGAGACAGTATTGGAGCCTTGATTGATGACGTGATCATTATTCAGGTCGGCAAATTTCAGATCTCCTGGTAGCCAGACCCTGTTGTTGGAGTTTTGAAGATAGCTCTGGTCTGCGTGTGCTTTGATGTCCTCCTCATCCTTGAAAAATCCCAAGGTCTCGTAGCCCCATATCTCGCCTATGACCTCGCCTTTATAATGTTTCCCCAGTATCATCTCATCATTGTTGAAGCGGGTAATCTTGGAAGTGCTGTCCCACAATGATGCTCTGATGCTCCAGAAGAAGTCCTTACCGCCGAGATCAAACTGGTCTTTCCAAGAGATGGTTGCCTCCCAGCCGGTCGTCGACATATCTGCATAATTGCCAAAGGGGACCTTATTCCCAAAAACACTTGGCAAAGGCTTGCTCTCTGTAAACATATCCTTTGTCTGTCGGTCGTACCAGTCCAGAATTATCTCTAACCGATTGTTGAAAAGGTTGGCATCCAGACCGAAGTCGAGCGTATTGGCAGTCTCCCAAGTAAGTCCATCCGGTATGACATTAGGCATAGAGGTGTAGGTCTGCTTGACGCCATTGAGAAGCACAGAGGTCTGACCAACTCCCATTGTCTCCAAAAATCTATAAGGAGGGACGTTCCCATTTCCAAGGGAGCCGTACGAGGCTCGTATCTTGAGGTTGTCGAGCCAGCTGTGAGTCGCGGACATAAAGGGCTCATCACTGATTCTCCAGCCCACGGAGAGTGAGGGGAAAAATCCGAAGCGCTGGCTCTTAGGAAACTTTGATGATCCGTCATACCTGCCATTGGTCTCGATCAAATAACGCCCTTGGTAGTCATAGGCCAGTCTGTAAAATAGTCCCATAAAGGCCCAGTCGCTGCCTCCACCTCCGATACTGTAATTGAGTCCATCCATCAGATCATAGTCAGGCAATTGCTCTGATAGGAGTCCATCTCTGGACGTGCTAAGTCGACGTGATGATTGCTTCTCGATATTGTATCCTAGAAGAGTGGTGAGATGGTGCTTATCCTGGAAGGTATCCTTGTACTGTGCTGTGATGTTCCCTCCGAGATATGATGTTTGGTCATTATATGATCGTAAGAGACTTTTTCCAAATCGTCTGACCTCGCCGGGCCGTATGCTATAGTCGATGTAATTATTTGATCGACTCTCCTTCCTAAACGACTTGGAGAATGTGAAGTCCGCCTTGACCATTAATCTATTGTCCAGCGCATATCCGGTAAGGCTGCTGATGGACTTAGTAGAGTCGTAGTCTGTGAGGGACTTGTTCTTCTGCTCTATAAATGCGGCCACCCCATTATATACCGCTGAGTGAGTATAGGTACCATCGGGATTACGTAGCACCGCAATTGGATAGCCCTGATGCTCAAATTGTCGCCAGATATTTCCGTCTCCATCTGATAGCATTGGGTACTTGTATGAGTATTTATTGTACTCCACATTCTCTTCAAATGTTAGCCAGGGGGTGATCTTTACTGAGCCTTTGAGCCTGAGGTTGTACTTGTGAAATTTGTCAGCGTTGTAATTGAAGATACCATCTTGGAAGTAGTATCTGGCAGAGGCATACATACGCACTCGGTCTGACCCTCCGCTGACAGATGCCGCTTGCTCAGTTGCAAAGGACTGGCTCTTATAGATCGTCTTGTACCAGTCTGTATCTCCGAAGTACCAGTATCGACCCTTGCTCTCGTTATAGATAGCCTCTGGTGCTCCAGGGTTATTGTCCTGCGCCTTCAGCTCATCCAGATACTCTGCGGAGAATGGATAGATGTTATTGACCGAAATAGGGAATGACTTATAGTCGTACCATGCGTTAAAGGCATCTGAAAAGTTTTTTGCCCATGAGTAGCCGTCGGTATTGAGCTTCGGAACGACTGTCGGTTGGTTGATAGAGTAGTTGCTTGAGACATTTACGTGGATCTTCCCCTCGCTGGCTTGCTTTGTCGTGATGAGGACTACTCCAAAGGCAGCTCGGGATCCGTAGATGGCCGATGAAGCTGCGTCCTTGAGTACTGAAATGCTCTCGATGTCATTTGGATTGATCATCGATGGATCTCCCTCCACCCCATCGATGAGTACGAGAGCTGATCCGCCGGCTCCGATGGAGGTCCGACCCCTGACGTTGAAGGAGACGGATCGAGTGGGACTGCCATCTGGCATGGAGATATTCAGATTTGGGACCATTCCTTGTAGACCTCTTGCGAGATTGGGAAGGGGTCTGTTCTCCAGCACATCGCCACCGACCTGACTTACAGCACCGGTGAGATTGACTTTCTTCTGACTTCCATAGCCGACTACTACCAGCTCGTCAAGTAGATCTGTGCTCTCCCTAAGTGTGACGTCTTGTGGAGATGTCCCATCCCATACGATTGTGACTTCGTCAAATCCTACATAAGAGAACCTGATCACTTGCCCGACCTCAAGCTTGATCGTATACCCGCCATCTGCACTCGTGACCGTGCCTTCTTTAGTTCCTTGGACTACAACCTTCACGCCTGGAAGAGGATCACCCATGGAGTCTCTGACTACTCCTCTGAGTGATTCCTTCTCCTCTGCGTGGGACAGCATTGCGGAGGAGCTGAGGACAGTCATTAACAGTCCTGATAGCAGCATTTTGAGGATCTGTCTGATTCTATAACTCATTGTTCGTAAAATAAATTGCCGAGTGTGAGTGTATAATTATTTTCCTTTGATTGCGCTGCAAAAATATATTTATTGTGTTTCTCCGGGGTTTACATAGTGTTAAAGTTGTGTGACTGTGAGTTAGTAGCGGTATGAGTAGATCACCTAAAAGGTTGAGATTGTTATCGGAGTGGTCTAGACGCCTAAAATGAGCGTCCGATGACCAGTTCGTTATGATGTCCTGAGAGTCATTGACCTCGTTACCGGCTTCCTCTATTTCATAAATGAGCCGGGACTCAGCGTATATGCAAACGCTGAGTCCCGGCTCTCTTGAGAGAGTGCTAAAGAGCTATTGGCGTAGTAGCCAGTCTATGCGGAGGTTGGAGAGGTCGCCGCTGAAGCGTCCTGTCCGCTCCAGCGGGAAGACCAGCGTCTGTACCCAGTAGCGAGGTCCCTTCAGCTCACGATCCTCAGGATGGACGATGATGCCGAGCGTCTCCTGCAGCTGACCGTCGATGTAGAGTCTGGTCTCCCGATTGGTCCCCTCAATAGTTACCGCTGTCTCTCGACCCTCTGGCAGGCGGTAATCCCAGTGGTATCGGTAGCCGTCCCGCTCGAAGCCCAGCATCCCCTTCTCCGGTGTGGACAGGTAGAGCGTGGCATTCTTCGAGGCAAAGAGGACAGTACCACGGGGATTATCCCCCGGGGTGATGCGGAAGGAGACTCGGTAGTCGTACCCAATCTCCGTGATCGGCAGACCCAGCGGGGAGTCCACCTTAGGCGATGAGACGCAGTAGGTGTGCCTATGCTTCTCCGGTCTCGCAAGCAGGTTTACTCCCGGTGCCTCGGATAGACCTCGACGCTTTTGGTCAAAGGTCTCGTAGGACACGGTTCCGCTCTTTCCCTGCCAATTCTTAGCGGCAATCGTCTGCATGGCGGGGAAGATCCTGTGGTAGACATCATGCTGGCTGATCCCATTGCCGCAGTGGTCATTCCAGACGGCGAACATACCCCCCTTGATCTGCGGGTGATGCTCCTCGAAGGTCTTTCGTCCCACTGTTGCCGGAGTCCAGTTCTTATATAGCTCCTCAATATTGAGGTAATTGTAGTAGTACCCCGCCTCCGGGACGATGTAGACCCATCCGTCAGGGATGCTGATGATGTCGTACCCGAGGTCGATCATCTCCTGTCCCTTGGCGTAGTCATCGCTCCAGCAATAGAGCAGGACGTCGTCCACCTTGACCGGCGTCTCGCCACGCGCATGGGTCAGCGAGCCCCAGACGGCTGCTTTCTTCCCCAGGTCCTCCACCTTGCGGATGTAGCGATCCGTGAAAGCCCGAAACTGCTCCACCACCACAGAGTCTCTGTTGCTGTACTCATCCGTCCCGATATGGACGTATGGGGAGATAAAGGTGGGGGCTGTCGGATCGAGATACTCCTCCAGGAGATCGTCCACCACGCGATAGGTGTCGGGACTGAAGAGATCCATGTGGTCTGCACCATACTCCTTGCTCCCTATCGAGGACAGGTAGTGGGTAAAGGCGAGCGTATGCGCCGGCACATCGATCTCCGGGATGATCGTCACCCCGAGCGATGCCGCCTCCAGCTGAAGTTGCTTGAAGTCGGCCTTGCTGTAGTGCCCGTCCTGTGCCGTCAGCCCCGGGTGGGTTTCACTCTCGAGACGGAAGGCGGCGTAGGTCTTGTCCCAGTCCTCGCCGTAGAATTTCTTGAAGCCATTGTCGTTGAGGTGAATGTGGAAGGCATTCATCTTGTAGTACGCCATCAGCTTCACGGTAGCGCGGAGGAAGTCGAGGGAGAAAAACTTTCGTCCCACATCCAGCATCATGCCACGTATCGGGTAGTCCGGGTAGTCCTCTATCACGCCGCAGGAGAGCTCCTGCCCCTGCTCAAGCAGCTGGAGCAGCGTTCGCGTCGCCCAGTAGAGTCCCTGACGGGAGTTGCCGGTGAGAGCGATGTGATCCGGTAGGATCTCTATCCGATAGGCTTCGGGACCCTTGTCGGAGAGTAGGGTGGGGTGGATCGCAAGGGAAATGGTTCCCGAGGATCCGGCCTTGGCGGTGTCGCCTAGTAGCTCTCGGAGGTCCTGCCTAAGCAAAACGGCGACCTCCGCCGCCTCCTCCCCCTCGGGGGTGAGACGACAGAGGCCGCTGTAATGGAAAGATCCCTCCGCCCCGCTCCAGCTCTTGACCTCAGGGATGGTGAAGGGCTTATCGCTCTGAGCAAGCCCCCGCACCGGGCTGAGGAGGATAGAGAGAAGGAGGGGGATTAGGAGTCCATACTTCATTTAGAGTGCAGCGATAGCCTTGTCGTAATTAGGCTCGTGGGTGATCTCCTCCACCTGCTCGGTGTAGAGCACCTTCCCCTCCTCATCGAGGACGATGACACAGCGGGACATCAGCCCCTTCAGCGCACCGGAGACCAGCAGGCAGCCGTAGTCCTTTCCGAAGTCCGGACTCTTGAAGGTGGAGAGCGTCACGACGTTCTCCAGACCCTCGGCACCGCAGAAGCGTCCCTGCGCAAAGGGCAGGTCCGCACTGATGCAGAGGACGACGGTATTATCGAGTGAGGAAGCCTTCTTATTGAAGGTCCTGACGCTCTGAGCGCAGACCCCCGTATCGATCGACGGGAAGATATTCAGCACGACCCGCTTACCCTTATAGTCGGACAACTTTGCATCTGAGAGGTCGCCCTTGGTCAGGCAGAAGTCAGGTGCCTTGCTGCCTACCTCAGGCAGCTTACCGATCGTCTCTACTGTCTCTCCTGAAAACTTTACTTTAGCCATAATTTCTTGTGATTGTTGTTATGTGATGTGTGAAAAAATAGATTTGTCTCTTACTCGCTCCTGCGGATCGTCAGTGATCCACCGGCGCTATTGCCCGCATACTCCGGGGCGTAGAAGCTCTGCACCTCGGCAGGACCGTAGCTGAAGTGTCCCGCCACGTTGGCCGTCGCCTCCAGCTCGATCACATGCTTCCCCCTCGGGAGGTAGTCGATGAAGATGAAGTCGACTGTCTCTCGTCGGCTGTAACCGTACCAGGTGCGGTCCGACATGCCGTAGCCGGCAAAGTCATAGCCCGGCTCGGCACCTGCCGCCCGGTCATCCCGTATCGTCACGAGGCTCAGGTCCTGCTTCGTCTCCACTAAGTAGCGCACCACCAGCTGCTCACCGGCCACGGCCTCTCGCTCATCCGTCAGTCGAACGAGAGACGAGGTGCCGTCGACGATACGGCGGGCGTAGACCTCCTTGCCGATCGTCAGTTTCTCACCTGTGGGTGTCGCCTTTGCCGCCGGCTCAGTCACCCGATACCGGATGCCACCGAAGGCAAAGTCTGTCGTCACGCCCTCCCACCGGATCACCGTCTTGGTCTCCGGCTTCGGCAGGCCGAGGACAATGTGTCCCGTCGCCTTATCGAGCGCGGTAGGATGGTAGACCACCTGCCCCAGATAGAGCGTTGCATCCGGTTCAAAGCGTGTCGGAGTTACCGTTCGGAGCAGTGGCTCCACCGCATCCAGCGTCAGCGGATTGCTCCACAGCGTCCCTTGCTTGAGGCTCAGCATAAAACGCGTCACTTCTGGCGAGAGTGCCTCGTCCGGCTGATCATTATGGAGGAAGACGGTCAGCGCCAGCAGCTCAGCGTCACTCTCGGTGTAGCTGCTTCGGTCGCGGATGAAGTCCCGCACCTCGCTGTACGCCGCCTTGTTGTCAAAGGCACGCGAGTACTCCCCAAAGTTGAGCAGGTATGAGGTCGATGCCGTCCGGTAGCTCTCTCGAGCGCCCTTTACCTGCTTCTCGAGCAGCTTCTTCACCTCTCCGCTGAGGGAGGGATCCTTCCGTCCCAGCTTATGAGTCAGCAGTCGATACTCCATCGCTGCCTTGTAGTAGCTCCGCTCCTTGGAGAGCTCGCTCTGCAGGTACTTCAGCGACTGGTCGATCGCATCATCCAGCTTTGCCGACCGGGTGGGTGTAAAGGCAAGATTCTCCAGTACCACATGGGTCAGCCAGGGAGAGGGCTCCGGCAGTAGCGCATCGTAGCGGAAGCCACCGGTGGGGAAGGTAAAGGCGAGGATCCTCTTCTCCAGTCCTCCAAGCAAGTCGCTCATCCGCTCCTCGCTCAGGAGCAGGTCGTAGAAGTCCGCCAGTGTCCTCGGGTCGGCCTGCCTATTAAAGGAAGACCTCGGCTCAGACTCCTGATCCCGTATCGCTGCCCGAAGTTGGGTGCGAGACATGGAGAGGCTCCGTTTCAGCTCCGGTGTGGAGGCGATCAGCGCCCTCAGGCGACTGTAGACCGCATACTTCGTGCTGGCCTCGAGGAGAGAGAGCTCCTCTGCAGGTGCCTCTGTAGCATAGGTGTCGGCGAGGGTGGTGAGGAGGAGGTGGATCGGGGAGAAGTAGATCTCCGCCACAGCCTGGCTGCCGCCGAGGTCCGCCTTGGGCAGTGCCAGGCTCACCTGCGACTGCTTATAGGACGAGAAGGGGACCGCCACCGTATACTCCGCCAGGTCGCTCCGGAGAGGGATCACTCGCTCCAGCGCATCGGTATACTGCGCCCCCGCTGCCGTGGCACGCAGTATCAGCGAGTCGCCATCGGCACGCTTTGCCTCCACGACGAAAGGCATCGTCCCGGTCTGACCACCGGCTACCGACAGCTCTGCCTCGGATAGCTGCGTCTGACCCTCGGTGACGGTTGCACGGATGGTCTCGGGCGACTGCTCCGCATTCTGCACCCGAGCGAGTCCCTCCAGCCGGTCGCCCCATCTCAGGTAGCGGGGCAAGGACAGCTCCACGGAGAGTGGGGCAAAGACGCGGAAGTCATGATCCTCCAGCAGCTCCTCCTTGAAGTCTGGTGCAAAGGAGTAGACTTTCAGTACATACTCCGTTTGGGTATCGGGCAGTTTAAAGTCCAGCTGCACTCGTCCCTCCCTGTCGCTCCTGAGGAGAGCGCTGAAGTATGCTGTCTCGGCAAAGTTTTGCCGCAGTCTCGGCTGCCCGTCTGAGCCGGCACCCTCAGCCACAACCATAACCTCATCATTGACGACGTTGCTCGTCTTCATCATCGCCCTCGGGGATGCCACCGCACTCTCCATCAGGACAGCGCCATATAGATTGCCACCCAGAGCGTTGTATAATATCGGAGAGCCGCCGATCTTGCTCCAGTGCTGCTCATCGCCCGAAGCCTCTGTGAGGGCCTTGTCAAAGACCGCAACCAGTACCGGCACCTCAGAGAGTGGCTTGCCGCCCGAGCGACTCACTACGGTGAAGCGTCGAGAGAATTGCTCTCCCGGCACGAAACGACCCTCTCCCACCTTCATCTCCAGTCCAGCGGTGTGGGTCTTCTCCTTTTCTCCGGACTTCTCGCTATACTCAGTCAGGTCAATGCGAGCGGTGGTCTCCTCCCCTCTGTTGTAGGCCGAGAGCACCACAGACAGCGTCCCCTCCATCGGGCGTAGACGATAGAGCTTACCCGGCTCCACAGACAGGAACCGATGATCACTCTTATTCTTTTCCTGGACCATCAACAGAGAGAGCGTCCCGCCGTGGCTCGAGCCGTAGAGGATCTCTCCCTCCTTCGTCATAGTGGCAAAGAGGGGCACCTCACCCACGAGCCGGTCATCGGTCGGGCTGTAGAGGTAGAGCGGGTCGCTCACGTCCGTCACCACCTGACCCCAGTAGTCTGTCGTCTCGACCTTCAGTCGGTAGCTCCCGCTGGGCAGACTTGCCAGGCTCAGCTCCCGCTTCCCCTTCATCGGCAGGTCAATCGGCTCTCCGACCTGCTTCCCCTTTGTATCGATCCAAGTGGCTGTGAGCTTGTATCTCGACAGATCCCCCAGTCTCAGTCTCTGGTAGGGCTGGCTCTCTGTGCTCAGCGTCAGGTCGAGGCGATTGAGTATCTCCTTGCCGTCCACCAGCAGGTTAGCCGAGAGCGGGAGGTTGGTCGTGTCCTTCTCCATCGCCAGAGACTCGTCCGTCACATCCCCTATCGCATCAGCAGCAGAGAGTGTGATCGGGTGATTCCAGTAGTAGCCGCCCGTCGCGGACTTTGTCAGCGGCTCCGTCTCCAGCATAAAGTGTCCGTCTGAGCCGCTCCGACCCGTCATCCGCTTGCCGTCCACATCGTACTGCAGCGTCAGTCGTGCCGCCATGGGGTGACCATTCAGGTCCTCTGTCCTACCGTAGATCCGCATCGGGCGACCGGTGACATAGCCGGTCGGTATGCTGTCGATGATGAGCGACAGGTGCATCAGCTTATACTCCTCTACCTGTAGAGACTCGTCCCCATAGGCGGTACTGAGAGAGAAGCCTGATAGATGCTCGTCCTCGGGTAGGGTAAAAGTGGCCTCCGCCACCCCGCGATCGTCGGTGGTGATCGTCTGTGTCTCCAGCACTTCCTGCACCCCGTCACGGTATGCGACCAGCTTCACCTGCTGAAGTGTGTTTGGTTCGGCCTTCACCACCTCCCCCTTGCGGGTCACGGTGACAATGCCTACCTTCACCGTCTGCCCCCTCTTGTAGATCGGTCTATCGGTGTAGAAGTGGGTCTCTGCCTGTTTCTTCGGATTAGCTGTCCCGGCAGGCCACTTTTGCTCCCCATAAATGGTGAAGAACCGCTCCTCAAGCATTCGGGGATCTTTGGCACTGACAAAGAGGTATCCCCCTCTCGGCGGAGTCTGACGGACCACCACCTCGCCCCCTTCGCCTGTGTAGAGGGTGGCGATGGGGCGTTTGCGCTCATCACCGCGGAAGACCTTCACCTCCACGCCGGAGACCGGGCTGCCGTCCTGTCGGTCCATGGCATAGATCGTCCGGTCATACTGCCGCACGTCGATCTGATCCAGCAGAGCATTCCCCTGCCGAACCACCCCCTCGCGCTCGTTGTAGAGTGCCAGCCTATAGTACCCCACTCTCGGCAGGCGGAGGGACACCTTGTCGCTGATCCAGCGCGCCTTCCCCGCCGGAGCTGTGTACGAGGCAAGCTTCTTCGCACGACCCTTGCGGATCTGTTGCTCCACCTTACGACCACCGGTGATGAGGTAGAGGTCGAGCGCCTGCCGCGTCGGACCCTCTATCTTGACGGTCGCCTCTCCTGTGTGGAGGTCGATGTAGGTCAGGTCTCCGATGGATGGTCTGTGCCCAAAGAGCTGCTTGCCCATCTCCCTCAGTCGCTTCTCATAGGGGTTTCCCGCCATGGATGGCTCTATCCTGAGGTACTCGGCGTAGAGCTTGCTCTCCTCTCGGATCCACTCCTCGGTCTTGTGATCCATCTCAAGAGGTGCGAGTAGGCGTGAGCTGCGCTCTCGGAGATCCAGCATACGAACCACCGTCTGCTCCGGATGTCCCGCAAAGCGCTCAATATATGCGGGGTAGATATTCTCCTCCGACCGCTTCCCCTCCCACTCCAGCATGGAGAGCGCCTGGTCGCTGTAGCCTACCCTCAGAGCTTGGTCCAGCTCCCGGAGGTGAAGCTCCCGGAGGGCGTCAAAGCCCTTTTCCGCCAGCTGCTCCATCAGCTCAGCGAGGAGGGAGTACCCATTGCCCTCAGAGGGCACACCCAGCCGCCAGCGGCGGACCTGCCATTGATAGCGAAGTCCGCTCAGGTCGGTGGTGGCGCGCCACAGCTCCCGACGCTCCAGCTCTCGAGAGATCATCCGGACCAGTTCCCTCTCGGTCCGCTTCTTACTCCAGAGGAGAGTGTCAGGAGACTCATCTGAGGTGTCGTACTCCTCGATGGTGCGACCGGCATTGGCTGCCAGCCGACTCAGGTTATCAAGGAGAGAGAGCATCTCCTCCTCGGGGATCTGTTGCTCGTCTGCCATAGCTTGCTTGTCGATGGACCTGTGGCTCGCGATCCCCGTTGCGGAGATCACCCCAGCCCCTATGAGAAGGGTGGGAAGCAGGAGTGCTGCCATCCGGGTCCGAATGATCTTATGTATCCTGTTATTCTTCATAATAAAGAGTGTTTTATCTGTCTCACTTCCTCCCTCGCCTGTGCCACCTCGGCGGGTGTCGCTCCAGCCTCGGTTGCTCGGCGGAGATCCTCCTCCGCCTCCTTCTCCTCCCCATAGAGCAGCCAGATCTCCGCCCTCAGGAGATACTCCTCGGCATCGACACGATCGCCACTACGGCGGATAATCTCCCGCACGTCGGCAAGTGCGTCCGACTTACGCCCCTGACGCATCAGGAGCCGTGTCCTCGCCCGGTAGGCCGGTGCCATCGCCGGCTGCTGCTCGATCAGGTAGCTCAGCAGCTTCTCCGCCTCCACGAGACGCCCCTGCTTCTCGTACACCTCCGCCATCTTCACACGCGGAAGGTAGGCATCGGCATTGTGAGCGAGGATCTTCCTCAGATCCCCCTCGGCGGCACTCCAGAGCCCCATCTGCTCGTAAGCGAGGACTCGCTTGTACCGGTAGATCTCACTATTAGGAAACTTTGACACCAGTTCGTCATAGTCCACCAGCGCTGTCTCCACACGCCCGATCCCTATGAGCAGGTCTGCCCGACGCTCCCGTAGCTCCGGGATCGCTGGCTGACGGCTCACCGCTTGCGAGAGGAGATCCACCGCCTCGGTAGAGTCGCCCCGCGCCACCACCAGCTCGGCTAGGTTACCGAGGAGGAGGAAGTTCCCCTCCGCCTCCGGACTCAGCTCCAGAGCCTGCCGAAGCATCAGCTCAGCGCTGTCCGGTCTCCCCGCCTCGTAGTAGTCGAAGTAGCGCTCTACGCAGTCGGCATACGTCGCCTCTCTCTCCTTGTCCGACTGGGCGGAGGCAAGGAGCAGGGGTGCGAGGGCTATGATGAGAGCAACCAGGGGTCTCGTTAGAGCATTCATCGGTGTAATTCTTCCATACTATTGGTTAAGAAAGGTACCCAATTTCCCCCACCTGACCAATCCTGATTGTTAAAGAAAGTGGTGACCTCGATCGCAAGGATTGTGTGAGAAAAAGAAGAGACGACTTGTCCTGCCCCCTCAGTGCAGGGGGAGACTCCGCAGTCTCACCATACTTGGCCGAACCCGGATGACAATGGCGGATGTCCGTAGGACGCGAACAGAACCGTATACGATTCGTCTCAGTAAAGTTTCTTGCTGCAAAGATACGACAATCATGAGTCCCCATTGTCTCTTATCTGCACTTTCGGTCCATTACGCTCTCATCAGGTCAGCAGAGGGGCAGGTCAGGTAAGTCCGACAGGCTCATACCAAGGCTCACTAATACTTAGTGTAAGACCGTGCTATTGACCGCTTGGGGAGGAAAGGGTGAGGGCGCACATCGTACGCCGATGTGCGCCCTCACTGAAGAATGCAGTGTGAAGTGGGATTACTTCGTCACATGGCCTGTCCCGGTAGGCCAGTAGATGTTTTGATAGAGATAGCTGTTCTCCGCTTTGTTATCTGGGCTACAGAGCTGCATCTCCGCAATGGAGAAGGGACTCAGATAGTGTCCCTCGTAGAATGTGTAGCCCCCATAGAGATCGTACTTCGTGCGGATCTGGTAGGGACGGAGGTACTTAGATACCTCTCTCGAGGAGACCTTGGAGTCCTCACCACCATCGGAGTACTTACCCTCGATCTGGCTCTCACCGGTCTTCTCATCGACATATTTCTTGCTCTTATAGATCTCGTCCCAGAGATTGATGCCCTCGATGTGGTAGTTCTTTACCTGATCCATAGCTCTCCAGCGCTTGAGGTCCTCCATACGGAAGCCCTCGCCTGCCAGCTCGCAGCGACGCTCGCGACGGATCGAGTAGAGGGTAGCATCGATCGGCTGTCCGGCAGAGAATGCCCCCCAGTCGTAGGAGGACCGATTGAGATCGGCCTCGTAGGACATATCTGTGGCAGCGATAGTGGTCTCGATAGGCGCAGTGATGCCGGCGCGCTTGCGGAGAGCATCCCAGTACTTGCGTGCGGTGGCATCGATGGTGTGATTCTTAAGGTACGATGCCTCGATATAATTGAGGTACGCCTCTTCGACACGGACGTGGATCAGTCCGCAGTCATCGCTGGGGGCGGTGCCGATGCCCTTAGCCGGGTCGTAGCTACAGAACTTCCTCTGGCGGTAACCTGTCACGTCTCTATTCTCCTCGATCACGATGATCTCAGGTGCGCCAAAGTCCTTCATACCGCCCTTCTTGATGTCATTGACCTTTGACTTCTCATCGTACATAAAGAGCTGGAGACGCTCGTCGCGATCAGTCTTGACCATGCTGATCGTCTTGTCCCCCTTGTAGCCTGATGCAGGCGCATAGATGGGAAGTCCGTTGTCCATCAGGAAGGACTCTACGAGACCGCGGGTCCAGCCGGAGTTGAATCCTCGTGCCAGGTAGTGGCTGGTGAAGTGCAGCTTATTAGCAGACTCTCCAAACTCCTCCCAGAAGAGGATCTCAGGATAGACACTCAGATCGGGGCTGGCGTACATATCGTAATAGGGGTTCCACCCGGAGTAAGCCTTCGGGTCTGTAGGATTCATGATGTGGGTATTCTCCGTCTGTAGAGAGACGGCATCGCCGACCTTCTTGGCGGCGTCCATGGCCTGGGAGAGGAAGAAGTCCACCTCGCCCGTCTGGTCAAAGGTCTTCCCCTTATTCCACTCCTTGTCCTTACCGGGCCAAGTGGCATCCCCGGGGACACGACCGGAGCCTCTGTGGTAGAGCTCGAAGGTTCCCTCGAAGAGAGCCACGCGAGACTTCAGAGCCAGTACAGATCTCTTGGAGAGACGCTGATTGCGGGGCGTCTTCTCGGGAAGCAGCTCGATGGCCTTGTCGAGATCCTTGAGGATATGTCGAGCTACCTCGTTTCGGGGCATACGCTTACTCTCACTGGCGAGATCCTCATCGACATTGAGTACCTTGTCAGCAATAGGGAAGTCTCCAAAGGCGACCAGCTTGTCGTAGTAGAGCATACCACGGATGGCATACGCCTCACCGATTGCTTGATTGATATCCTCAGGTCTGCCGGAGATCTTACCTTCCTTGTGGCGAGCCTCGTTCTCATTGATGAACATATTGACATCACGGATCGCTTCGAAGCCGATGCCTCCGGTGCTTGGCACTTTCCATCGATCGAGCGTGAACATACCGAGGTTTCCCCCAGTGGCTGCCTGATTGTCTGTGCCGTTGTCCCAAGTGGCCTTTCCACCATTGTATCCTCCCAGTCCGGGGAATACGGTAGAGTAGTAATCGATCGTGAAGCTGGAGAGCTGCTCAGCGGTACTGTAGTAGGTGTCGGGACTGATCTGATCCAGTGGCCCCTTATTGAGAAAGTCGCAAGAAGTGGTCACGGCTCCTATCGCCAAGGCTGCGGTGAGTGCTCTAAGCCCCTGATATATAGTTGTCTTTTTCATGATTTCTTGTTCACTGGGTGTTAGAGATTCAGATTGAGTCCGACTGAGATCGTGCGCGCCAGCGGATAGATCTTACCCGGGCCCCAGTCACCACCGGTTGCCTCGGGGTCAAAGATCTTATTCATCTGAGTGAAGGTGTAGAGATTGTCCCCTGAGAAGTAGATTCTCGCTCTGGAGACGCCCAGCTGACTGGTCCACTCAGCAGGGAGGGTATAGCCGATCTGGAGGTTCTTGATGCGCATGTAGGCGGCATTCTGGAGATACCGGGTCTGGGTATAGAAGTTCTTACCTCCTTGATCGAAGAGTGGACGGGGGTAGAAGGCATCCAGATTGGCTCCGAAGTCCTTGTCTCCCTCCGGACGGAAGAAGTCGAGGTGCTCCTTGAAGCCTGCGGCCTGCCACATACCATGGTTGGCACCGGTGCTGTAGGGGCTGTTGTCCCAGAAGTCACGCTTACCGATACCCTGGAGGAAGATGGATGCATCAAGCCCCTTCCACGCACCGTCAAGAGTGATACCGAAGCGGTAGCGGGGAGAGCTGTTACCGATGATGGAGAGGTCTCCGTGGTCATCCAGCGTTCCGCGACCACCATTGACTTCGCCCTTGTCAAGTTGGTTCCCCTTATCATCTACCCGGTCGATGATGTTCTTATACATCACGTCGCCGGCTGCCCAGTTGCTACCCCAGGAGGGCTTATTGTCCTTGAGGTGATTGGCCATCTCTTCATCAGTCTTCGCGATGCCTACGGACTGGTAGCCCCAGATCTCGCCCATCTTCTTGCCCTCGTACCAGTCATAGATGTTGCCGGTGGGGTTGTAGTAGCGGGTGACGGTCTGGGTATCGTCCGAGAGGACGAGCTTCACGCCATAACGGAAGTCTGCATAGCTGTCACGCCAGCTGATCTCTAAGTCCCATCCCTGTGAGCGCATATCGCTATTATTAAGCGGGGGCTGATCTGCACCGAGGATGGAGGGCTTGGAGGGAGCGGGACCGACCATATTCTCCGTCGTGCGGACGAAGTAGTCGAAGTATCCCTGCAGGCGATTATTGAAGAGCCCGAAGTCCACTCCGATATTCCATGACTTAACGGTCTCCCATGTCAGATCCGGAGAGACCAGTCCCGGCATGGAGGAGGTGTTCTGCCGCTCCCCATCAATCAGCCAGCGAGAGTTCTTAGAGCCCACCGGCTGGGAGAGGAACCATGGGTAGAGCGCATCGATGCGGGTGTTGCCGAGCGTACCCCACGAGCCACGGAGCTTCAGCATGCCGACGTAGTCGTTGAGTGGCTCGAAGAACTCCTCCTGAGCGATATTCCATCCGAGAGAGAAGGAGGGGAAAGTAGCCCAGGTCTTGTCACCGATGAAGCGGGAGGAGCCGTCGCGACGGATGGATGCCTCTACGAGGTAGCGGCCGTCGTAGGCATAATTGACACGAGCAAAAGCACCCATGGTGGACCAGTGGTTGTTACCATATCCGGGATGGGTGTCTTTATGAGTGGCGGTATTGATGGTCGGGACATCGGGGGTGATCAGGTCATCACGCCAGGCAGAGAGGTACTTCCGCTCATTGGCCTCCATATCGAGACCGGCTACCACCTTGAAGTCATGCTTCTCATCGAAGATCTTGGCATACTCGGAGTAGAAGCGCCCATTGAAGTAATTATTCTTGTCGAAGCTCTCGCTCACACGAGACTTCCCGGGAGAGTAGTCTCCACTCCATGCGGCGGCGACAGGATTCTGATCCGGGTCGTAGTAGTAGATCGGGAGTACGTCCCAGTGATTCTGTGCGTTGAGGGTATTGTAGTTACCCTCAGCACGGATGACCCAGCCCTCAAGCGGCATGATCTCGAGCGTCACCTGCTGATTGAGTCGGTCGGTCTGCTTGCGATCCAGTCCTCCGTCACGCATCTGCAGGATCTCGGTCCCGAAGGCATAGTGACCGTTGGGGTCATAGACAATGTTTGTTGGCCAGCGACGTGCAATGTTGTGGAAGAAGAGTCCGGTCAGATACGAGGGACGCTCATAGTCCTCGCGGGACCACTTGTTGTTGTAGGTGAGGCGCAGCCACGAGGTGAGGTCGGCAGTGATCTTACCGCTCAGGTTATATCGGCGGAACTCATCCTTACCATGCCTGATCAGTCCACGCTGGTCGAGAATAGCCGAGCTGACGTAGTACTTGATCTTGTCAGATCCACCACTGACAGAGATATTATGCTCCTGTGACGGGACATTCTTCTTGTACATCTCGGCAAACCAGTCTGTATTGGCCCAGCCGTCAGTGTACATTCCCCAGGGCTCATTGGCATTGTAGCCCCTCCAGACAGTCCCCCAAGCCTCTTCTCCTGTCAGAATGCCGGCCTGGTAACCTTTGATCAGGCGGATCTTATTGTCGTCAAAGGGGAGCTGATCGCCCTTATTGCGCGCTGCGGCATTCCAGTAGCGGGCAAATTCGTACGAGTCCATCATCTCCGGGATCTGCGTCGCGGTGGCAAAGCGGACGTTGCCGTTGTAGCTGATCCGTGCCTTACCCTCCTTACCGCTCTTGGTGGTGACAAGGATCACACCGAAGGCGGCGCGAGACCCGTAGATCGCACTGGCAGAGGCATCCTTTAGTACGGAGATGCTCTCGATGTCATTGGGTGCAAGGGAGTAGATGTCTCCCTCAGATCCATCGATCAGTACCAGTGGTGCGGACGATGATCCCTTGCCGATGGTACCGGTTCCACGTATGTTGAGTGCCATCCGGCTGTCGAGGGCGCCACCGCTGTTGGTGACGTTGAAGTTTAGTCCCGGTACGACACCCTGCAGCGCTTGACCGACGTTCTGCACTGGACGTGCCTCCAAGACCTTACTGTCGATCTGCGAGACGGCACCGGTGAGGTTGGCTTTCTTCTGGGTACCGTAGCCGACGACGACGACCTCATCGAGGAGCTCGGAGTCCTCATGGAGGACGATGTCGATGTGCGTGCGTCCCTGCAGGGCGATCTCCTGAGTCTTCATGCCGACGAAGGAGACACGCAGCGTCGCATCTGCGGGCACCTCAGGGATGGTGAAGTTGCCGTCCAGGTCAGCGGACGCTCCCTTACCGGGGACGCCGACGACTGCCACGGTGGCGCCGATGACCGGCTCCCCTGTGGTGTCCTTGACGGTACCGGTGACGGTGACCGTCTGGGCCTGGGCAACAGTGGTGAAGAGTAAGACCAGCAGCGAGGCAATGCTTGCCAGCCTTAGTGATCTGATGACATTCATGCTGTTACTTATGATTAAAATATGGTTTGTGGTCAAGAGCTTCGGCGCCTATGCCGGCGTGATCGTCGCTCATGCGTAACTCTCAAGGAGCGGGGTAGAGGAGTCATGCTATACCCCCTGCTCACGTAGCAAAGATAAGCAATTATTAAATCTTTTGCGATGGTTTTATGAATCACCGTTAGGACCAGCGTGTCAGAGGGTGCTATCCTATTGGGGCAAAGGCTTGAGTGCCTTGGCTCCGGTGTGCTGTTTCTGTCGGCAAAATCTTTTATCGGTATTAGACTTATCTATTACCGATAATAGTGTCGACTAATACCGATAATAGTTTTCTCTAATACCGGTATTAGTCTGAGGGGGTCTCTTGACCCTCGTCTGCTTGCCGCTCTATCGGCGGGGTGGGGTGGGTTACTTGTGGAGGGTGTAGAGGAACTCGAGACCGCCCTCGGGGCAGTGCCTCCGCGCCTGGATCTGTCCTCCGTGGAGGCGGATCGCATTTCGCACAATACTGAGTCCCAGTCCGGAGCCGCCTCTGTCACGCGTGCGGCCGGAGTCGATGCGGTAGAAGCGCTCGAAGATGCGGCTCAGCTTTTCCTCCGGTACCCCTCGCCCGGTGTCGTAGTAGGAGAGGTAGACGTACTCGTCGTCCCGGTGGTAGCAGGAGAAGCAGAGGGTGACCCCTTCGCCGGCGTAGCGGAGGGAGTTCTCGATCAGGTTCTGGAAGACGGAGTGGATGAGGGAGTTATTGGCGTGGATGGTGAGCCCGTCGGGGATCTCATTGACGAATCGGTCTCCACTCTGCTCTATGCGGTCGGCGAAGGCGATGCGCGCCTCCTCGACGGCGAGACCGAGGTCGAGCTCTTCCATACGGTATTCCTCGGCCTCCCGTTCGTCCATCTGGCTGATGAGGCGTATGTCGTCCATCATTGCGCTGAGCCGCTCTGCCTGGCGGTAGGCCTTGTCGGTGAAGGCGGCCTGCTGCTCCGGCGAGAGGTCGCTGTAGCGCAGTGTCTCCAGGTAGCCCCGTATGGAGGTGAGCGGCGTGCGGATCTCGTGGGTGATGTTGCTAGTCATCTCGCGCTTGAGCTGCGCTGTCTGGACAGATACGGTGACGTCCTCGATCGTGAGGTCAAAGGTCTCGGCTGCGGAGCGGAACGCTTTTACCTCAAAGATGTGGCTCCCTGAGGGGATCATCGCTCTGCGGCTCCGCTCCTCGCCTCCGGGTGCGGAGCTGATGAAGTCGCCGATCGGTTGCATGCTCTCCTCGGTCAGTAGTTCGGACAGGCTCTCGAGCGGTAGGGCTCGGGAGGAGATCATGCTGGCAAACTGGATGAAGTGGGTATTGGCGAAGAGGGTCGTGCCGTTGCTGTCGAAGAGAGCGATGCCGATCTTGGAGAGGTCAAAGAGGGCGATCAGGTGCTGCCGCATCTCCTCCGTGCGCTGCACTTTTTCCTCACTTTTACTAAAGAGCTGTCGCAGCTCCTCTCCGAGGGTGCCGAGGTCATCGTCGGCAAAGAGGGTGCCCTCAGGGTGCTCTCCACGACGGAGGGCGCCGGTGAGCCGTCGCAGCCCGCTGACGGAGCGGTCGGTCGATCGGAGGCTGAGGTAAGTGCCGAACAGCATGCCGAGGAGGATCAGGAGTGAGGGGAGGAGGCAGGCGAGCCAGAGCGTCTTGCGGTCGGTCGCCGGCTGCTCCCGGTAGGGTCGGGTCAGGTGGATGTAGTGTCCGTCGCAGTAGAGGGCATAGTGGAGCTGCCCGTCCGCAGTGTCGCTTTCCTCGGCGGTGCTGAGGTGGTCGCCGCTGTGATTGTAGTAGGCGAGCCTCAGCTCGGGGTCCTCGGAGAGGGAGCGCTGCGTACCCACCCTCATGGTGTCAGTGGCTGCGGTGACACGGAGATCGGGGTCGATCAGCTCTGCCTCGATGTCGTCGGGGAGGAGAGAAAAGAGGTTGTCGAGGGGAAGTGTGTCGTGGCTCTGCGCTATGAGATCAGCGTAGGTGGCGAGAGTGTTGCTGCTCTCCCTGAAGTGCTGCTGCTCCTCGTCGCGGGCATCTCTGTACTTACTCCAGCAGAGGAGGGTGATGGAGAGACAGAGGAGAGTGAGGCCGAAGTGGAGCCCGTAGCTCCTCTTTGAGGAAAGGGATGTGGAGCCTCTCATGGTGTGTCGCTATCGCCTGGATTGCTGCTCCACCCCGGCATCTCCTTCGCTCTCGGCATTGATCTCGTCCATGGTCATCGGTCGGAGACCGTAGCCGAAGCCGACACGATTGTAGAGCATGGTGCCGTACTTGCCGAGCTTCTTCCGGAGACGGGCGATATGCACATCCACCGTTCGGTCGAGGACTAAGCTCTCGCGGCTCCAGACGCGGTCGAGGATCTCGTGCCGGGTAAAGGTCCGTCCCGGGGCGGCGGCAAGCATCCGCAGGAGGTCGTACTCCGTCTTGGTGACATCGAAGTGGTGGCTGCCGTCGGAGACGGTCATGGCGATCTTGTCGATGACGAGTGGACCCACCTCGATCCGGTCACTATCGACCGGCTCATGGTCTGCCGCAGTGGTGCGGTGGAGGACGCTCTTGACGCGAGCGACGAGCTCCTTGACGGAGAAGGGCTTGGTAAGGTAGTCGTCTCCGCCGACGGTGAAGCCGTGTAGCAGATCGTCCTCAGCACTCTTGGCGGTGAGGAAGATGATGGGGATTTCGCACCCCTCGCTGCGGAGCTCCTCAGCCATCTCGAAGCCGGACATCCCCTCCATCATCACGTCGAGGACGATGAGGCTGAAGTAGTGGGGGTCGTCCTCTGCCTGCATGAGCCGAAGCGCCTCCTCGGCACTTGAGGCGGAGGTGGTCCGGAGACCTATCCGCTCGAGGTGAAAGGCGACGATCTCGCAGATGTCGTCCTCGTCATCGACGATGAGAATCCGTGCCGGGCTGTCGGTCTGGGAGAAGGGGCTTTCGTCTTTCTTCATCACTCCTCAAACTCGTGTCGTACGTCGGTTCCCTCGACTAAGTAAATGGTCGACTCGGCGAGGTTGGTGGCGGAGTCGCCGATACGCTCGAGATTATGCGCCACGGTGTGGATCTGCAGGAGGGCAAGGATCTCCGCCTCGCTGTGTACCCGGTCGGCGCCCTCGGCGGTGATTAGCTGGATGATCTCGCGCTGCTGGCGGTCGATATTGTCGTCCGCATCGATCACCTGATGCGCCACTTCGGTGTCCATGGTGGAGAAGGAGATGATCGCCGACCGGATCATCTCGGTCGTGTCGTCGAGCATCTGCAGCAGCCGCCGGGCGTACTCGTGCATGAAGTCGGAGGTGAAGTCGAGGTCGCGGGCGATATAGACGCCATTCATCACCATATCACCGACGCGCTCCAGATTGGTGGTGAGGTCGGGGTAGGCGATGATGCGCCGGAGGTCCTCCGCCTTGGGGGCAAACATGTATATGGTGTACGCCACCTCCTCGCGGATGCGGATCTCGAGCCGGTCGATGACGTGCTCATTGGTGTCCGCTTCCTCGAAGAGCTCCTCGTCGAAGGGACCGGCAAAGAGCTTCCGCAGGATGGCCAGCTGGAGGAGGGTGACCTTAGAGATAAGCTCGTACTGGCTGTGGACGATCTCGAGCTTTCGGTCCTTGATGATACTGGTACTCATGGTGTGTGGTGCTTAGCTAAATACTCCGGTGAGGTAGTCCTCCGTGCGCTTGTCGCTCGGGGTGGTGAACATCTTCTGCGTGTCGTCGTACTCGATCAGCTCACCGAGGTACATGAAGGCGGACTTGTCGGAGATGCGAGCCGCCTGACCCATATTGTGCGTCACGATGATGATGCTGTAGTGCTCCTTGAGCTCGAGGATCAGTTCCTCGATGGTATTGGTGGATATGGGGTCGAGGGCAGAGGTGGGCTCGTCCATCAGCAGCACCTCGGGCCGGAGGGCGAGGGCGCGCGCGATGCAGAGCCTCTGCTGCTGTCCGCCGGAGAGGAAGGAGCCTCTCTGGTTTGTCACATCCTTTACTTCCTCCCAGAGTCCGACGCTCTCGAGGGAGGTCTGGACCACCTCCTCACGCTCTTCCTTGGAGAGGTGGATGCCGTTGAGCTTATACCCGGCGAGGACATTCTCCGCGATGGACATGGTGGGGAAGGGGTTGGGTCGCTGGAAGACCATCCCCACCATTCGCCTTGCCTCCATGGGGCTTATCTGCATCAGGTCGCGGTCGTGGAGTAGGATCTGTCCCTCGGTACGGATCTCGGGATAGAGGTCGTGCATGCGGTTGATCGCCCGGAGGAGGGTACTCTTACCGCATCCGCTGGGACCCATGACGGCGGTGACGAGATGCTCGTAGAAGGAGCAATTGATGCTCTTGATCGCCCGCTTCTCCGGCGTGTAGGAGACGGAGAGATCGCGAACCTCGATGATCGGCGTGAGATCCTCCTCCCGGCTCGACTGATGAGTCGAGAGGATCTTGTCGGCTATGGGGATCTGACTCCCGGGCTGTCTCATGACCTTCGTGGAGCTATTGGTGGTAGTGGACATACAAATCTAAGATTTATTCGATTATCTCTTGACGCCCCGCTTCGCAGCAATGGTCTTGGCAGCGAGATTGAGAGCAAGAATGAGGATCAGGAGGAAGAGGGCGGTGGACCAGATCAGGTCGACGAGGTTGGGGTCGTTGTAAAACTCCCAGATCAACAGGCTCACGGCGGAGGTGGGGCTGGTGACGTCGAGATTGACATACGTGGCGCCGAGAGCGGTGACCATCAGCGGTGCCGTCTCGCCCATCACGCGGGAGATGGAGAGGAGGATCCCGGTGATGATCGCTCCGATGGCGGAGGGGAGCAGCACGTGGAGCATGACGGAGGTGTAGGAGCTGCCGAGGGCGAGACCCGACTCGAGGAGGGAGCCTGGGAGCATATTGAGCGCCTCCTCGGTGCTACGGGTGATCATCGGGATCATCATCAGTGCGAGGGCGACCGCACCGGCGACGGCGCTGTAGCTGTGCATGGCGCGCACCACCCACATATAGACGAGGATGCCGCAGATGATCGACGGCACGCCCTGGAGGATATCGGCAAGCGTGCGGACGAGGACCGCCATCTTCTTTCCTCTATTGATGTGGAGGTAGATGCCGCCGAGGAGACCGAAGGGGATCGAGATGAGCGAGGCGAGACCGACCATGATGAGGGTGCCGACGATGCCATTGAGGATACCTCCCGGGATCGGCTGACCGCTCTGCTTGGCCAGCATCGCCTCGATAGACGAGGGGACGACGCGGGTGAAGAAGTCGAGATTGAGCTGATGCCAGCCCTTGGTGATCAGTTCGATGAGGATCGCCAGGAGCGGGATCGCTGTGGCGAGACTGAGAATACAGACGAGAGCGAAGACGACCCTGCTGGTGACACGGCGGCGCTGCTGGTGCGTGGTTCTCAGGGAGTAAGTCTCAAGGGAGCTGTTGTTACTCATGGCTTAAGTCTGGAGATGATGATCTTGGCGGCGCAATTGATCAGCGCCGTGATGAGGAAGAGGATCAGGCCGATGGCGAAGAGGGCACTGAGCTTGAGCCCCGTCGCTTCGCCAAATTGGTTGGCAATCACCGACGCCATTGTATTGCCGGTCTCGATCAGGTCGCCGCTCTCACTCATGGTGAAGGGGATGTTACTCGTATTACCGATCAGCATGGTCACCGCCATCGTCTCACCGAGGGCGCGACCGAAGGCGAGGGTGTAGGCGGCAAAGATACCCGATGCGGCCCCGGGTAGGGAGACGCTCCTGATCACCTCGAAGCGGGTAGCCCCGAGACCGTAAGCGGCCTCCTTTAGCTCCCCAGGCACCATCGAGATGAATTCGCTCGACAGCGACGAGGCGTAGGGTATGATCATGATCGCGAGGACGATCGAGGCAAGGATGACGCCGAAGCCTTGCCCGCTCCAGCCCCAGACGATCATCAGGTGACGGATGGTGTAGAAACCCCAGAGACCATAGACGATCGAGGGGATCCCCGCCAGCATATCCACGACAGCGCTGACGACGGCGGCAATCTTCTTTCCCCTAAAGTACTCGCCCGAGAAGAGCGCCACGGCGAGGGAGAAGGGGACACAGAGCAGCAGTGCCAGGAGCGAGGTCTCCAGCGTACCGACGATGAAGGGCCAGGCACCGTAGTTCTGCGTCTTGTCGCTCCACTCGCTGCCGGAGAGGAAGTCGAAGAAGCCGAAGTGGCTCACCGCAGGACCGCTCATCGAGGCGAGCGTGTAGACGATTGCGGCAGTCAGGAGGATGAATCCGATGCCGACGATCGTCAGCAGGGCGTTGAAGAAACGGTCTTTTTTCATGGTTCGCTCAGGGGCTTACCCTGGTAGGTCATGGAGGCGATGACGGCTCTCGCCTTCTCGAGGGCAAGGGGCGGGAGGGAGGCGTAGTGGGTCTTGCGTGCCGCCTCGTGGGTCTCCTCGCCGACGATGTAGTAGAGGAAGTCCTGCAGCAGCCGGGCACTCTCGAGGCTTCGGTGGCCGTAGCTCTGCTCCTTGTAGACGATGAGCCAGGTCATCGTGCTGATGGGGTATGCATCGGGGTCGGGGCTATCGGCGATCATCACCCGCGTGTCGTCGGGGAAGTCGCTCAGGTTGGCCGACAGCGAGATGCTCTCCATCGTGGGGGCGATGAAGTGTCCCGAGCGGTTGCGGATCGCTGCTGCGGGGATGCCGAGAGCCATGGAGTACTCCGAGCCGATGTAGCCGATCGCACCGGGGGTGGAGGAGATCACGCCGGCGACACCGGGATTGCCCTTGGCGGCATTGCCCACCTTGATGTCCAGCGTCTTGGCAGCGCCCAGCTCCTCGCGCCACACCGAGTCGACCTTGCTCATGTAGCTCGAGAAGACAAAAGTGGTACCACTCCCGTCCGTACGGTAGATCGGGATCACTCTCTGGTCGGGCAGGGTGACGTCGGGATTGAGCTCCCGGATCGCCGGGTCGTCCCACTCTGTGATCCGTCCGGTGTAGATCCCCGAGATCACCTCGGGCGTGAGCCGAAGCTCCTCGATGCCCTCGAGGTTGTAGGCGATGACGATGCCGCCGATGCAGGTGGGGATATGGATGATCGGCATAGGCATGGCCTTGGCGATCTTCTCATCGGAGAGGAACTCGTCGGTGCCGCCGAAGTCGACCGTCGTCTCAGCCAGATTTCGCTGACCGGCGCCGCTGCCGACACCGCCGTAGCTCACATGGATGCCCTCCGCGTCGCCATACTGCTTCGCCACCTCGATGTAGAAGGGGGCAGGGAAAGTCGCCCCGGCGCCGCTCAGGGTCTTCGTCCCGGCGCAGCCACTCAGCCACGGAAGGAGCACCAGACCCAGCAAGGAGTAGATCAGAAATTGCTTTGCCACAATATAGAATGAATGAGTATCTGTCTCTTTGTGGCAAAGGTACTCAGGTGGTTATACCTTGCTGTTACGGCGGTGTGACATTGTTGTTACAAGGTGGATCGGACGAGTCGGATAAGTCGGACGAGTCGGACAAGTACGCTAGGCGGGATCAGTGCTGCCCTGCATGCGCTCGAGGTTGTCCTCCGTGGTGAGAGCATCTATGAAAGGAGCGATCCCGCCATCGAGCACACTGTCGATGTCGTGGATCGAGAGCCCGATGCGGTGGTCGGTGACGCGGCTCTGCGGGAAGTTGTAGGTCCGGATCTTCTCCGACCGATCGCCGGTGGAGATGAGAGAGCGCCGCTCGGAGGCGCGCTCCGCCTCCTGTCGCTCCCGCTCCTGATTGTAGATGCGGGTGCGTAGCTCCTCCATCGCCTTCGCCATATTTTGCCGCTGGGATCGCTCGTCCTGCGACTGCACGACGATGCCGGTCGGGATGTGCGTCAGCCGAACGGCGGAGTAGGTGGTATTGACCCCCTGACCACCGGGACCAGAGGCGCAGAAGATGTCAGTGCGTATGTCCTCGCTCCTCAGCTCCACATCCACCTCATCTGCCTGTGGCAGCACGGCGACCGTAGCGGCGGAGGTCTGTATCCGCCCCTGCGACTCGGTCACCGGGACACGCTGCACGCGGTGAACGCCGCTCTCGTACTTGAGTCGGCTGTAGACCTTCTCCCCCTCTACGGTAAAGATGATCGACTTGAAGCCGCCCATCGTCCCCTCGTTCATCGATGTGACGTGGCAGCTCCACCCCTGCTCGGCGCAGTACTTCTGGTACATCTTGAAGAGATCCCCCGCAAAGAGTGCCGCCTCGTCGCCCCCCGTGCCGGCGCGGATCTCCATGATCACGTCGCGGGAGTCGTCCTCGTCCTTGGGTAGCAGGAGCATCCTCAGCTCCTGCTCCAGCTCCGGCAGCTGTTCCTCGATCGTCTGCAGATCCTCCCTCGCCAGGTCGGTCAGCTCCGCATCCTCTCCGGCAGCGATGAGCTTCTCGTCCTCATCTCGCTGGTGGAGGAGTGACTCGTACTGCTCCGCCTTATCGTCGATCTCCTTTAGGTCCTTGTACTCTAAGCTCAGCTTGCGGAAGAGCTTCTGATCGCTGATCACCTCTGGGTCGGTCATCCGGATGGTCACCTCGCGAAACTTCGCCCGCAGGGGAGCCAATTGCTCCGCCAGACCCATCATTGGTACTCGAAACTGCCGAGACTACTCTCGATCACCACCTCGCTCTCGTCAGCCTCCTCGACCCGTCCGATGACCTGTGCGTCGATGTCGAAGTGGCGGGCTATGTCGATCACCTCGGCAGCGTACTGCTCGGGGAGGTAAACCTCCATGCGGTGACCCATGTTGAAGACCTTGTACATCTCCTTCGCGGGCGTCTTGCCGTCGCGGAGGATGGTGTCAAAGAGTGGGGGCAGGTCGAAGAGGTTGTCCTTGATGATCTTTTTCCCCTTCACAAAATGCAGCACCTTGGTCTGCGCTCCTCCGGTGCAGTGGATCAGTCCGTGGATCTCCGATCGAAGCTCACGCAGCAGCTCCACCAACACCGGAGCGTAGGTACGGGTAGGAGCGAGGACCAGATGACCATAGTCGATGTCGAGTCCCTCCACACGATCGGTCAAGCTGTGCGAGCCGACGTAGACCACATCGTCCGGCAGGCAGTCGTCGTAGGACTCAGGATACTTTTCCGCATAGTGATGGGCAAAGACGTCATGCCGGGCGGAGGTGAGTCCGTTGCTCCCCATTCCCCCATTGTACTCCGTCTCGTAGGTTGCCTGTCCGAAAGAGGCGAGCCCCACGATCACGTCACCGTCAGCGATGCGAGCGGCATCGATGACCTCCTCGCGCCTCATGCGACAGGAGACGGTACTGTCGACAATCACCGTCCGGACGAGGTCGCCCACGTCGGCGGTCTCTCCGCCGGTATTGTAGATCCCGACGCCGAGGTCCCGGAGTTGCTCGAGGAGCTCGTCCGTGCCATTGATCAGCGCGCTGATCACCTCACCCGGGATGAGCCGGCTATTGCGCCCGATGGTGGAGGAGTGGAGCAGGCCCTGTGTGGCACCGACGCAGAGTAGGTCATCGAGATTCATCACGATGGAGTCCTGCGAGATGCCGCGCCAGACGGATAGGTCACCCGTCTCGCGCCAGTAGAGGTAGGCGAGAGAGCTCTTCGTCCCGGCGCCATCGGCGTGCATGAGGTTGCAGTAGTCCGGGTCACCGCCCATGATGTCGGGCATGATCTTGCAGAATGCCTGTGGGAAGAGGCCCTTATCTATATTCTTGATCGCAGCGTGGACATCCTCCTTGTCGGCAGAGACGCCGCGGCGGCGGTAGAGTTCGTTGGGATTGACGTTGGTCGTGCTCATGATTTCCGTATTACTTCTTACTGTCATTCGGGCGAAGGACATACTCTCCGACAAAGGTAACTCTTTAGAGGGTTAATTCAAATCTTATCCGGACGCCTCTCAGACTAATACCGGTATGAGGCAAAACTATAGTCGGTATTAGTCGAAACTAATACCGGTAATAGTTGACACTAATATCGGTAAAAGAAATGGGCGATCGCGGCCTGCTGACTATCAGTATGATGTGAGCTTCTGTGTCGGAGGCCAAGCAAACAGAGGGCGGTGACCGGTCCTACGAACCGATCACCGCCCTCTGTCTATCGTGGAGCTTAGTCCCTGTCGCTTAGTGCGCCTCCGATGATGAAGGCGATGCTGGTAATGGCAGCCCCACCCAGGGCGCCCATCAGGACGAGGGCCTTGCAGCCTCCCTCCATGGACTCGTCGCCGATGTACCGGCCTAAGCGGCAGAGGCCGCTACTGATCTCATTTGCTCTCATAATGGTTTTATTTCTACTTGGTTACTAAGGTTCTCAGCAAAGTTAGCCATTTGCCCGCTCTTCTCGTGAACTATCTCTGCGGAGCAGATAAGTAGGTGCGGAGGACGATCCTTGAGAGGTATCCATGATGTCGGAGGAGGACTACTTTACTGACAGGTAGGGGTTGTTCTCTCGCGCCTCAGCAGGTAGGGGGATGACGTAGCGAGGGTCATGATCCCTGAGGATCACTTCCTCCCCATGGATCGTCTTCCGAAGCTCCGGCTGACCGGATCGCTTAAAGTCGTACCAGTCGTGTCCGCACTCTTGAGCAAATTCCTTGAGACGCTCACCAAGAATGTATCGGACCATCTCTACGCCATGTAGGGTAGAGTACTTGGCCTTGGCCTGAGGGAGAGCCTCCGGTGACAGCCGCTGGCTCAGCAGGGTTGTGAGCATCTCAGCAGATCTCTCGTCCTCGCCCAGCTTAGAGAGGCACTCAGCCGCCGTCAGGTAGACCTCGGAGCGACGTATCGTGCAGTCGTATGTCTGGCCGACAGCCTTGCGTAGCCTGTAGCCATAACCCTCGTCCACGGGGAAGTACTTGTCTATCCTGAGATCTCCCTCCTCGTAGAGCTCGACTAACTGGTCGGAGAGCTTCTGGGAGAAGCTGATGGTCGTCTTGATAGACGGAGTGAAGCTGATGATGCACTCCTCTGACCTATAGTCCATAGGCAGCAAAGCCTTGTCACCGGTGTGGCGGAGGTCCTCCAGCTTGTCGCTTATACTGAGGACCTTGACAGCGTCATCAAGAGCCTCTCGCCACTCTCCTCGGTAGAGGTGGATCCGAGAGCTGAGCGCATAGATCGCCTCGCCTGAGAAGCGGTAGCGGTAGCGTGGGTCACTGTAGCGATCCACCTGTACCTCCTCCTTAGCAGTGTTGATATCGGCGAGGATCTGATCGTAGAGCTGCTCCAGTGTGGCGGGTGGGAAAGACTGCTCGGTATCGATCGTATTATTGATAGGGACGACAGAGATGTCCTTCGTCGCATCAGACCAGACCGGTCCATACAGATTGGCCAGCTCAAAGTAATAGTAGGCTCGCAGCGCGTGAGCCTCGGCTCGGAGCTGACGGAAGCTGTCTTGCCTGTCGTCCTCCCTCACCTTCTCAGCATCAGCGAGGAGGATGGAGTTGGCAAAGAAGATCCCCTTGTAGTAGGAGTAGTAGGGGTACGACTCAGAGCGTCCACTGTTATTATCAGTGTCCTCCCACTTGTAGATCGTCTTGTAGCTCTCATACTCGTCCAGCCCCATCCCGAAGGGATCCGGCTGTGGATCTATGGTAATGCCCCGCATATTGGTGAGGATATACCCGGGTGCCTGCTTGTACCCATTATTGAGCGTTGCTCGGTATTCTGATGTGGTAGAGGGGATCACCTGCCCCTTGGGGACAATATCTAAGAACTTATCGCATCCGCTGAGGAGAAGCGTCATCAGACCGGTAAGTAGCGCAGGGAGTAAAGTCTTGTGGTAGCTGTTCATATCAGTCATAGATGATTAGAGTGTGACCTGGATACCAGCAGAGATGGTCTGTGCCACAGGCTGGGCAAAGATATTTCCGTAGCTCTCGGGGTCGAAGTAGCCGGTGTAGTCGGTACTGAAGACAAAGGGGTTCTTGAGCTCAAGGTTAAAGCGCACGCGCTCAAGGGGCCAGTCTCCCATCGCCTCCTTGGTGAGGGTGTACCCGAGCCGAATACTGGTGACACGGAGGTAGCTGAGGTGCTTAAACCAGATGTCATAGGCTGAGTAGGTGCCGGCGGGATCGTAGGAGTTGAGCCAGTCGGTAGCGAGATTTTGCTCCGGGGACAGGTCATCGCCCTTTTTCCCAAGGATCTTTGGTAGCGTGCCGCCCTTATTCTCCGGGCTCCAAGCCTCGAAGATATCAGCGGTGTAATTGACCCCGGGATCTACTCTCGTGGGATTGTAGGGCGGCTGCCTCTGAGCAATCTTATCGATGAAGAAGGAGCTGAAGAGTGAGAGGTCAAAGTGCTTGTAGCGAAGCGTCGTCGAGAGACCACCGGTAAACTTCGGGTCCCTGTCGCCGATGTACTCATAAAGATCTCTGAAGTGAGCGTGGTCGAGGTCCGTCACCACATCGCCCCAGATACCGGTGGAGAGGTGATAGAAGTCGGTGTACCCAGCAGTCCCGCCCTCCTTCGTCGCAAATCGCATCAATCCGGTCTCAGGGTCGATCCCGGCGGTAGGGATGGCAAAGGCGGCGTTGACCGGATAGCCCTCCAGCGAGGGCTGGTAGCTATTTTCCGACACGTTATAGGCGAGGACCTTACTCTTATTACGGGAGATATTGAGACCAGTCGTCCAGGTCCAGTCACGAGTGGAGATGTTGGTGGTATTGAGCGCCAGCTCCCATCCCGTATTGGATACCTTACCCCAATTGAGGTTGACGAAGTTAAATCCATTCTCCAGAGGGATCGACTTAATCGATATCAGGTCGTCGGAGAACCTATAGTACCAGTCGAATGAGATGTTGATCCGATCCCATAGACCGAGGTCAAATCCTGCATTCGTGGTGCTGGTCTTCTCCCAGCGGAGGTTTTGATTGGGTGGCGAGGTGACCGATACCAGGGGCTCGTTGATGTTGGGGAAGAAGGAGGTGGTCTTCCACTCTCCCTTCACGAACGGGCTCGTCTCTTTGTCAATATTGCCCTGAAGTCCGTAGGAGGCTCTTACCTTAAGTGTGGTGAGCCAGTCGATATCTCTCGCAAAGTCCTCTGCGCCGGCGTTCCATGCGCCTGAGACGGACCAGAGAGGGAGGTACCGGTACTTAGGATCGACTCCGAAGAGGTTGGAGCCGTCCAGACGCAAGCTCCCGAAGAATGTGTACCTGTCATCGTAGGTGTAGCTGAATGTGGAGAAGAAGGAGACGAACGCATTCTCCACAAACTGCTTGTGGTAGGGGAGTAGGGAGACATCGTTCTTGCCCCCATAGTCCTCCGGGAGGATCAGAGGCTTGGTGGTAAGGCTCGCAGGGTCGAAGCCAAAGCCCTTCGTCCGAATGTTGGTGAAGCTATTACGGCGCAGCTCTACACCCGCCATAAAGTCGAGGTCGTGCTTCTCTGCAAATATGTGGTGGAGGAAGAGCTGATTTTTCCAGTTGTACTGGAAGAAGCGATCGTTCCAATTCTGGATGATACCTCCATCCGGCAGCACCGTCTGCTTTTTATAGATCTTGGAGGCCTTGAATTGGCGGGTGTAGAACGAGTCCTCGTCCCCAAATTGCTCCGTGGCATTATTATCAAACTGTAGTCCCAGCTGAGTGGTGACCCTGAGCCACTGGATAGGGTGGTACTCCAGGTCCAGCACCGCCTTGACGGACTGTCCCTTGAGGGTGTACTGCGTATTCTCCTGCTCCTCTCGGTAGTTGAATGGGATGACCTTGTCCTCCGCATTGACCACATCCGGGTCGTAGATGTACTCTCCCTCCTCATCCAATAGTCTACGGTAGGGATTCACACGCCGGGTGTAATTTTGGGCATTGGAGTACTGACCATTGGCCAGGTAAGTGCTGCGGTCGGTCTGATTGAGGAAAAGACTCAGGCGCGACGTGAGCGACTCTATGGGGCGAAAGTCAATGTTGGAGGTGAGGTTGTACCTATCAAAAGAGGTCCCCTTGGTAGTGCCGTCCTCGGTATAATAGCCGGCGGACAGGTAATACCTGGTCTTGTCGGACCCGCCGCTCAGGCTGAGGCTGTACTGCTGATTGACTGTAGGCTCATAGACCTCTGCAAACCAGTCAGTGCCCCGGCCCCTAAGGGCGTTGATCGCTGCAGTGGCTTCCGGGGTGAGGGCGGACGGACCCTGGGCAATGTAGCCCTCAGTCAGACCATGCCCCTTGATGATCCTTGCCACATCACCATACTCGGAGCGATAGGTGTGGAGAGGATTGCGCAGCAGTCCGAGCTCGAGGTCGACCTTCTGGTCTGCCGTCAGGAGATTGAGCCGATCTGCATTGGGACGCCGGGTGGCAAAGACGTCACCTCGGAAATTGACCACCATCTTGCCTTCCTTGCCTCGCTTGGAGGTGATGACGATGACGCCATTGGCTGCTCGTGCTCCGTAGATGGCCGTGGCAGCGGCGTCCTTTAGGATCGTGATACTCTCGATGTCGGAGGGATTGAGTCCTGCGATGGATGTGTTGTGTAGCTGGTCAGAGATGTCTTGCGAAGCATCGACTCCTCCCGGCACCTGATCTCCGCTGAGCGGGATCCCGTCTAAGACCCAGAGCGGCTCAGAGTTGCCCGTGAGGGAGACGGTACCACGTATGCGGATCGAGCCTGCAGATCCAGGACCACCGGATGAGGGGTCCACCACCACGCCGGCGATCTGCCCTGCGAGCATCTGGTCGACGCTCGGCACAGCCACCTGAGTCACCTTGTCGGCACTGATGGTCTCGACGGACGAGGTCAGCTTGCGTTTCTCGATCTTCTGATACCCGGTCACGACCAGCTCGTCAAGTGTCTCACGATCCTCCTCGAGAGAGATATTGTAGACACCTTTGCCGGGCTCGATGGCTATCGTCTGTGAGACGTAGCCGATGTAGCTGACGATGACACTCTTGACACCCACGGGTATCTTGAGTAGGTAGTTGCCGTCGTAGTCCGTGACGGTGCCTTGCGGCTCAAAGCCCTTGCCGGCACTATCCTCCGGATTGATGAAGACAGTGGCACCGATCAATGACTCTCCGGTCCCCGCATCGGTCACCTGGCCTTGTATGGTTCGGACATTGTCCTGTGCTTGTACGCTCACCGCATACAGTACCATCAGGATGATGCTTAGGGCGATGCGGATCAGTCTTTGTTTCATTTCCATAATCAGTCTTACTGTAGGGCGTAGGTATTACTTATGGAGTGCGTTCTCTATACGCAGTTTCATATCATAGTAGTGTGCTCTTGTAGCCTCATCACCAGAGGAGGTGAGTGGAGAGATCGTCCTGTAGATCCGCTGCATGAGCGCTCTCTTGGCAGAGATGGCATCTGAGGTTCGGTCGCTCAGTGTGCCATTGAAGTTGACCTCTCTCATCACCCCGGCCCTCTCAGCGTTTCGGGAGACAAGTGTCTTGCCGTCTTTCGTCACCTTAGCGGCGGAGACGCTCTCAAGCAGTGTATCGAGGAGGTTCTTCTGCACCCTCCTCTCTGCTACGGTGAGTGGACGCCGTGAGAGGGTAGGGGCAAAGATGGTGGAGAAGATGTCGTCCATAAGGTCGATCGGCTTGTACGCTGAGGCGCCGTTGATCCTCTCATTCTCGGACATCCTGACGAGTCGCTTATTGTCCAGCAGATCCCAGAGCAGGTAGCCCTGCGTGTTGCTGAGTACAAGTGTCGGAGACATCTCCAAAGTGCCGGATGGTGAGTTCTTAAGGGGGTAGGTGTATTTCAGCACCTCAGGCTCACTGAAGAGCCAGTCTGTATCTGTGATTGCCTCCTTAAGTAAAAACTGCACTGCCCGGCGCTGCCTCTCCTTGGGTACAAAGTTGTAGGTCTCCTGGTGATCACCTCTGAGAGGTGTCTCGAGGTACATACCACCTACCATAGCCATCGGGTGGAAGAGAAGAGTATTCCACTGGGCTATGAGGGCGTGGTACATGAGACCCGCCTGCTCGTAGTTTCCGTGGCGCTCTGAGGAGGCTGTCATCGGCAGTATTCTCTTGCAGATACGCTTTAGGTTAGCGATGCCCAGGGTGGAGGCCTCGATGGGGTCGTCTGTCAGATCTTCCGTCTGTGCGCGTGGATCAAGTGCCTGACGGCTGTCCTGTGCCTCGCTGTAGCGGTAGAGGGGACCCCGGTGACTGCTCAGCAGCTCCTTAAGCCCACGTCGCTCGCTGTCCTGGTCGGGATACCACCTATAGCCATACTCAATGGCAAAGAGGTCGTATGGACCGATCTTGGGACCAAATGAGGTGACCCCGTCACCGGGCTGTGCCACATAATTGAATCGTGCATAGTCCATAATGCTGGGTGCCGTCCCATGCTTGGACGTAAAGTCCGGATCCCTCAGGTCTCTCACGCTGTAGGCTGAGGAGGAGGCCATATTATGCCTCAGACCCAGAGAGTGGCCGGTCTCGTGACAGGCAACAAAGCGCATCGCCTCACCTAACAACTCGTCCGGTATGTCCCAGGTGGCAGCCTCGGGACGAGAGGCCCCGGTCTGCAGAGCCATCCACTCCCGCAGGATATTGAGGACATTATGCCACCAGATGATATCGGCCTGGATGATACTTCCGTTACGGGGATCGTACACCGAGGGACCCATGGCATTCTCCTGTGTGCTGGCGATGTAATTGATCTTAGAGAAACGAAGGTCCAGAGGATCTACACTATCAGGGAGGATCTCCGCCCTTATCGCATCTCTGAAGCCTGCTCTCTCAAAGGCCTTATTCCAGTCCTCGATCCCCTTCTTCATATAGGTCCTCCACTTAGGAGGTGTATTCCGATCGATGTAGAAGACGATAGGATGAGTCGGTGGTACCAGCTGACCTGCAAGGTATGCAGTCGTGTCGCTCGGGGCGAGGTGCCAGCGGGTGATCACCTCCTCGCTGATGATGTCATTTCTCTCGTCGGAGTAGAAGGAGCTGGGCACGGTGAAGTAGCCGATCCTCGGACTTAGTCGGCGACCGGCAGTAGGCTCCTGTGGCAGTAGAACAAATGAGGAGGCTGTGCGTACAGTCAAGTACACGGGACCGCTTCCCTCATCGACAGAGGTCGTCAGGTCGGAGACGACAGATAGATTGTCCTCAAAGACGTGACTGCTTACGATCCGTGACAGGTCGCTATCGATCCCCGTGGGGATGTTGATGCCCTGGTAGAGGTGGTTAAAGAGGGTACTCCTGCCGTCGAAGTACTTGGTGACCTTTACCATCACCCTGGTGGAGTCTCCGGAGAAAGCCGTGACCGGGAGCTTACCCATAAATGGGGATCTGTAGTTCTCCAGTACAGATCCTCTGATTGCATCCTCCTCAGGGACCCTGGGAAGAGGCTTGACATTAGTTACATAGAGGTTCTTCTCCCGATCATCGAGAGAGAGGGAGATGAGGATGTTCTCGTAATTGATCCCTGTATTGATGCCGGCATCGTTGATCTCAGGCGGTACCTCCAGCACCCTATTGACGATCAGGAAGTGACGTCCCAGGAGATCCCTCGGGATACTGAAGTAGAGCTCGCCGTCAGCGGTGCGAAAGAGATCGAATAGTCCCTCGCCATACTTGTACTTCTCCACCGCTATCGTGTCGTAGGGGTTGGTCTTTGCCTCGTCAGTCGAGGACCTCTGCTGCTGCATTGCAGCGGTTTTTGATCTCAATAGCGGACGGGACCCACAGCCGGTCAGCTGGAGTCCTATCCCAAGTGTCATCGCACAGATAGCAAGCGTTTTTGCCGAGGAATTCTTCATTTTTCTTGATGGGGTGAATAGATGTTGATGGCTGTGTCGGAGTATCCTTCCGGTATATATCCTTTCTCACACGGAATACAAAAGTAGCGATTCTGGAGCAAGTTCACCAATTATCCCGGCTGAATGTTGCGCCTGGACTACTATCGGTATGAGTCAACACTAATACCGGTATTAGTCGACACTGTTACCGGTAATAGTGAAGTCTAATACCGGTAATAGATCCGGCGGATCGCCTGTTGCTGACAGACAGATGCTTGGAGCATCTCCTGTGCATCTTCTGTAAAGAGACTGTCCGCCCTGAGACTTTGGTGGTGCTCACCGGCGGATCGGGTCTGCGCAGAGGGGTGAGGATTAGGGAAATCGGTAAAAAGGGGGTACCTTTGCACCGCTTTGCGTAGCCTCTGGTGAGAGATATATGTGGCTCACGAATGCTGCGTTTAGTGATTTGACTAATTCATAAAGCTACATTTTTCTGACATGGACTTAATTAAGGCAGTCGAGCAGGAGTTTGCCACCGAGAAGGAGCTCCCCGCATTCAAGAGCGGTGATACGATCTCTGTCAACTATCGCATTACGGAGGGTGACAAGACACGTATCCAGGTCTTCAAGGGCGATGTGATCCGTATCTCCGGTGAGGGCGTCAATAAGCGCTTTACCGTACGTAAGATCTCCAATGGCATCGGCGTAGAGCGTATCTTCCCGATGAACTCTCCTTTCATCGACAGCATCCAGGTACACCGCGTTGGTCACGTCCGTCGTGCCAAGCTGTACTACCTCCGCAGTCGTCGCGGTAAGAGTGCTCGTATCAAGGAGCGTCGTTCCTTCTGATATAGATTCTGTACAGGAAACAAAGAGCTATCGATCAGCATTTGAGTGCCGGTCGATAGCTCTTCTTTTTTTGTAGGGACTAGTGGGACGTCAGTTTCGGCTCTGGGCGGTGGCTTGGGTCGCCCTCGCTGCACTACTGCCTGAGGTGATGGCTCAGGAGGTGGCGTGGATGGGAGACACCGACCTCTTCCTCATAGAGGAGGGGATGATCTCCCTCGCTCCACAGGCACGGGGGCGGGATCAGGCGGTGCTTCGTCGATCCTATTCGCTTCGTAGTGGGGAGTCCGTATCGTGGGAGATGGAGTGCCATTATGATCGGCGTCCATCGAGGTACAATACCTTTGCCCTTGATCTCCTTACGCTCGAGACAGCAGATGGGGTGGTGACTTATACCCTTTGCCCGGATCCAAAAGGGGTGGAGGTACAGCTGCTCCGGACGACCCATCCTACAGGGGGCGCACGAAGAGAGGAGCCTCTCCTGAGGCTGCCTATGGAGCTGCCTGACCAGGAGTGGCGGAAGTTGTCGCTCCGGGTGTTCTATGACGGGAAGGAGTCCATGAGTCTGAGTGTCCTCTCTCCTGAGGGAGGGCTTCGTCGAGCGACGACGGCGATACGGGTGGACAGTAGGGTCGATGCGGTGATGTCGCTTCGGGTCAGCTACACCTCGAGTCGGATGGAGTCTGTCTCCTGGTCGGAGCCTCTGGTCAGGTCTCCTCACCCGGTTGGGGATGAGCTTCGGCTGATCCGGTCTTTGGTGAGGAGTGATGGCAGCATCGCACTTTATCTTAGCCGTTCGGTCGACCTAACTAAGGCGAGGGCGCGGGTGAATGGGCGTGAGGTGTCCCTTGCCTATGGAGAGCGGCTTAGTGTGGTGATCCTTCGTCCCTCTTCCCCTGAGACCGGTGCGCTTGAGATCCGTCTCTCCGGTCTGGAGACTGCAGATGGTTCAGCCGGCGAGATAGAGATGACGGTCGAGCCCTTCTCAGACAAGAGTCGTCACTCCCTCCTGATCTCCGAGATCATGATCGATCCGCCGTCTGTGGGACCGCTAGCGCGGGTGCCGTATGTGGAGATCTGCAATAAGAGCACGTCGCCGATAGACCTGGGACGGGTGATCCTCCGCTACCGAGCGACAGCCTACGAGCTACCCGCAGTCTCTCTGCCTCCGGGGGGCTATGCGGTGCTTCACTCGTCCCGTCAGACTCTCGCTCGGGGGAGATTTGTCAAGGTGCCGATGGATCACTTCCCCTCGATGAGCGGCTCCTTTACACTTGCCCTGGAGGGGCGTGACGGGCAGCCGTACGATAGGGTGGTGGTAGATGACAGGCTCCATGAGCCGGGGCTGCCTAAGGAGGGGCACTCCCTGGAGCGTATCGCATCAGACCCGCCGCAGTGGCGCTACTCCACCGCACCGATGGGAGGCACTCCGGGTGAACCGTCCCTCATGAGACCCTATACTAAGGTCGCACCGGGAGAGCTGGTGGTGAGCGAACTGATGCTCTCGCCGGAGAGTGTCGGGGAGAAGTATATCGAGCTGTATAATAACTCCTCTCATCCTGTGGAGCTGGACGGGGTCTATCTGAGCTACAGAAGCAGTCCCACGTCCTCCTTCTCTCACTGGCCACTGGTAGTATCGCCCTATACGCTGCCACCCGGAGCCTTTACTGTGCTGACCCCTTATCCTCCCGCCCTGGCGCGACTTTATCCGCTCTCAGACCAAACCACATTTGTTGAGCGAATCGACTTCCCCTCTCTCAGTCCAACTTATAGCGAGATTCGCCTGATTGCGCGTGTGGATCGTGAGGTGGTCGATCAGGTGACCTATCGGCGGCAGTGGCTGGGAGATACGACAGCTGACCGGACGAAGTACTCGCTGGAGCGGGTCTCTCCTAAGTCGGATGGGACGAGGAAGAGCTCCTGGCGCAGAGCCTCCGAGGCGACTCGGGGTGGTACCCCAGGCCGTGCCAATAGCGCCTCCGTGGAGAGTGACCCCGCCTCACTCTGGCCTGACGATCCACGACTGACCTACATGCAGATGATGGCACTCCTGCCGATCTATGGAGAGCTGTCGACGCTGGAGCTCTTTACCCTCGACGGGCAGATGATCTATCGCAAGCAGGGGCGGGAGGTGAGTGATCTCCTCCGGAAGCTCCAGGAGGGGCGTGCCCCTCTTCCGACGCTAATCGTGGTGGTCCGGGTCGTCTTTACCCATCCCGATCCGGACTTTGCCCCACTCACTTACTCAGGTAAGTGGGTCCATGCCGGTGCGATGTAAAAAGAGAGGCGAAGCCAGACGGCCTCGCCTCTCTGCGTTTCTGTAATTGCCTCTTACAGCTCGAGGGTAATGCTGCCGTAGACGCCTATGCCGGGACTGTAGTAGTGGCTCCAGCGCTGCATCCTCTGATTGAGGAGGTTCTCCACCGTGAGCGAGACACCAAGATTCTTCAGCACCTTATAGGAGACCTGAGCATCGAGCTTGGTCGTGAAGGGTAGGGTGTAGACCACTTCTTCTCCCTCACGGACTAACTCGCGCGGGAGTAGCTGCTGCATCTTGATCCCTCCTAAGCCAAGGAAGTTAGCGCTCAGTGTCAGATCCTTGATCGGACTGTAGGCGAGGTCTGCCGTCAGCTCAAGTGCGGGTCTGCCGAGTACGCTCTCCATCACCTCGTGATCCGCACTGGTGCCCTCCTCCTCTGCGAGTGCCTGGCGAGCGTAGTGATTGTACTTCACACCGAGCGAACCGCTGAGCCCCTCCGCTCCTACATAGCGAGCACCGAGGCTGAAGTAGCCGTGGCGTACAGACCCTAGATTACGGAGATCAAAGACCGCTACCTCTGCATAGGGCTCTCCTTGGTAGCCCTCCGGTGTGGGGGTGGAGCCGCTCTTGCTCGCAAAGTCGTAGAAGTCCCGGTAGTCGGCAAAACCGCCCTTGAGGTCGAGGGCAAAGCCGTACCAGGAGCCCAGCTCCAGCCCCAGTGCGACGTCGTAGGTCGAGGACTCGATGCCCTGCGCAATGCTCATCGGGTCAGCATACCTATTGATCCGATAGAGGTCGCGCATCGAGAGCATCGACATGCCACCCGTAGCGGAGAGCAGCATAGAAGCCTTGTCGTGCATCCTCCAGCGGAGTAGCGCATCGGGTGTGATCAGCAGCTGCTTGGCGCCCATCGTGGGTAGCTGCACCTTCACCCCCGCCCGCACCTGGAGCGACGGGATGATGTAGTCAAAGTGGGGGACTAGGGTGATGATCTGTGACGCCTTCCCTCCCGCTACTTCCTTATCGAGAGAGAAGCGATTGATCTCGTAGCCGGCGTCGACGCCGAATCTGAAGTCGTTGATCTTAGCTCCATAGGTGAGGCTTCCCTGCACGCCGGCATGAAGTGCATCGCCTCGCCCGTCGATGTAGACCCCGATCGGCTCGCCCTCCCGAGCAGCATTTACATCTGCATTGCGATTGCCGTAGTCGACAGTGGCGCTCAGGCTGTACTCCCAGGTGGAGAGGGCGCTGAGTGGTGCCGGTGAGAGGGAAACACTGAGTCCCGTGCCATAGTAGCTCATCAGCTCGGGCTTCTCGGGAGTGGCGGTGATGAAGTGGTAAGGCAGCTCACCAGACTTTACCGAACTCAGTGGATGTCCATACAGAGAGTGGGCGTGCCCGAAGCCGAATCCCTCGATCTCCAGCATTCGGTCGCTATCGGGTAGCTTCTGAGAGTATCTCACCAGCCCTTCCGTGTCGTGGGTCTCATTGATCGGAGCTTCGTCCAGCCTCCCCTTTTCCCCTATGACGTGTCGGGAGGTGTGGTCAAGGGCGAGCGTGATCGTCCCGTACTCACCGGCTCTGAAGTGAGCCCCGATATTACCTCCGGCCTTGATCGGATAGCCGCCAAAGAGTCTGGCGTAGAAGTGGTGGCTCCCGTACTCAGGGAGGAGTAGGTTCTCGCTCGGTGAGAAGAGCCGAGGTCTCGCCTTCATGCTCAGGCTGTAGCTGTTGCGCGCAAAGTCCAGTGGGTGGAGCTGGCGGGGTGTCTGACCGGCGAGGGGATTGAAGAACTCCTTCTTCGCCTGACCGGTCTCCGGTATGTAGGCTCTCTGCAGGGTCATCGACCGGCGGAGCGTGTCTGCCGGTGTCTGGGCGCTCAGACCGAGGAGCATCGACGATGCTGCGAGCGTGACTAAGAGTTGTCTGATCTTCATATATAGTGGTAGGATCTATCTTTAGGAAAAAATGAGTACGCCGAAGTCAGAGGCGTGAGAGACGCTCATCGATCTGATCAATGATGCCGTCCTGCTGGTCCTTATACCCGGATCGCAGGCTCTCGAGGTAGGTCTTGGCGGTACTCTTGTCGCCGAGACGGACGTAGCTGTCGCTCAGGAGGATGATGGCTCGTGCCAGCCAGTAGCGGCTGTCGGACTGTCCGCTCACCACCTTCTCCATCCGGTCGCGGACCGTCTGGAACTGTCCCTGCTCATAGAGCTCCTCCGCCGTCAGCACGCGGGCAGCCGTCGTCTGGACGGAGGCGGGCAGCTGAAGCACCGCCCGGGCGTAGAGCCACGCCATATCCTTCTTCCCCACCTGGTCGTAGCGGACTGCGGCTGCCGTCATCACCTCAGACTTAGTCTGCGGCGTGAGGTCCCACTTACTCCGAGAGACGTCATCGGCAAGGGCAAGGAGGAAGTCGTAGCTCTGACTCTTCTGCGCGTGGATCGCTGCGGCGGAGATGTAACGGCTGCGGTCGACCTGAGTGCTGCTTTCGTTGGCGAGCCGGAGGGCGACCTCCGCTGCTCGGGCGGAGTTGTCGCTTCGCTCATAATTCTCCAGCAGGAGCAGCTGCACATCGTGGCTCATCGTGGGCTCCAGCTGCATCGCTGCGAGACGCTCGAGGATCGGTGTCGCCTCCCTGTGCCGCTTATTGGAGGAGAGGATCAGAGCCTTGCTGTAGAGAGCCTTGTCGAGATACGCCCCGGAGGGGAAGCGGGTCAGGTAGTCGTCCAGTGCCTTGATCGCCTCGGCGGGCTTGCCCTCGGAGACGATCTTGTCAGCCGCGAGGTAGGTCATCTCGTCCATCTCGCGGTCGGAGATCGCTCCGGTACCACCGATAGAGCGCACCAGGCTATTGTACTCATTCACTCGATTGAGCTGGATACTAAGTGCCTTAAGGTTCTCCAGTGCCGTCTTCGCCGCATCGGACTTGGGGTAACTCCGGATCACCGCCACATAGGCATCCGCTGCCTCGGAGAAGCTCTCCTCGCTCATATAGGTAAGAGCCTTCTGTACGGCGGCCGAGGGAGCAAGCTCGTGACGGGGATAATTCGTCACCACGCGGTCAAACGCCTGCCTGGCGAGGGACTGCCTATTGAGCATGCTGTAGGTCTGTCCCAGCTCGTAGAAGCCCTCTGCGAGGAGTGAGGAAGAGGGGAAGGTCTGCTGCATACGAGAGAGGAGACTGATCTTCCCCTCGTAGTCCTTCTGCAGCCCGAGGACGATGCCACGGTGGAGGAATCCGTAGTCGGACTCTGCTCCCCCGGTTCGCGCTGCCTGGTCGAAGTAGTCTGCTGCCTCGCTGAGTCGCCGCTCCTGTACAGAGATATCGCCGAGGCGATTGAGCACAGCGGTGCGCTCGTTGGTAGAAGGAGTGGTCTGCGATAGGTAGGTCTGGAAGGCGCTCTTGGCCTGGTCGTAATTCTTATTATTGAAGTAGGCGTACCCTAAGGTGTAGTAGGCCTGAGGATTGAGCCTAAGGCTCTCGGGGCGATTGTCGAGATAGGCACGGGTGTCGCTGATCGCCCCCTTGTAGTCTCCCTTGCGGTAGGCAGCCTCTCCGCGCCAGAGATAAGCCTCTGCGACGCTCTCCGGGTCCTCGTTCTTCCCGATGATCCGCCCGTACTGCTCGGTTGCCTTACGGAGGTCCCCACCGGCGAGAGACTGATTGGCCTCTCCGAGTTTCACCTTCTCCCTTACCCTCCTCAGTTCGGGCGGGAGCGGGCTTATCGAGGAGATCTCTCGAAGCACGTCTGCCCGTTTGGGGTCATTGAGGAAAGCGTCACTCAGGTGGGTGATCACCTTGGACCGGTAGGCTCCGGTCGGGTAGCGTCTGAGGTAGGAGGCAAAGCGCTTCGTACCGGCACCGAGACGTCCCTGATGTGCGGCGTAGGCCGCGAGAGCGCCATTGAACTGCGCGTCCTCAGTCAGCGGGGCGTAGACGTCGATCTCTGCTGCCCGGTCAAAGGACGAAAGGGCGCTGCTGCTCTTCCCACTGCTTAGATTCGTGAGCCCAAGGTAGTAGTGCGATAGCTGAGACATAAAGTCCGGCGTGCCGTCATCGACCCGGGTAAGGTAGCCAATCGCTTCTGTCTCGTGGCCCAATTCGTAGAGGTTTTTTCCGAGTACAAGCAGGTCGATCCGTCCCGGTTGCTCAGCCTGTCTCATGTACTGCCGCAGGTAGTCGGTGGAGAGATCGATCCGCCCGGTCATCGCTGCGGCGAGGCCTGCGGTGTGGAGTAGCGAGTGACGGGCGCCACTCTCGGTGGCATCCCGCTTTAGCCCTCTCTGTGCCAGAGTCAGAGCTCCCTCAAAGTCCTCTTGTGAGAGACGCGACTCGGCCACATAGGCGAGCGCCTCAGTGCCGTAGGTGGTGTTGCTGTAAAGTCCTGAGAGGAGCTTCTCTCCCTCGCTCGCCCGATCCGACTTGAGGAGAAGATAACCGCCATAGAAGTCTGCGGCACTGTGGAAGTCTCGGGAGTAGGTGAGCGGGAGGAAGAGCTTGAGAGCCGCCTCCTCGGAGCCGGTCTTCATCAGCGAGTAGGCGTGGTAGTAGTCGATCGCCTGCGCTCTCTCCTCCGGCAGCGCCGTCACTTCGGTTCGGTCCAGCCAGTAGACCGCACTGGAGTAGTCGCCCCGCACGTAGTACCACTCGCCGAGACGGCTCTGGGCATAGGGCAGGAGAGCACTGTGGGGATGTTGCTCGATGAAGTGGAGGAGCCTGAGGTCCGCCTCCTCGGCACCCATGCTACTACGGGCTATGGCGTCGAGGTAAAGCGCCTCCTCGCCCATGATGGGCATACTCCAGGTCTCCTTGTATAGCGGTGCCAAGCTCTCTACGACTCCGGCGTACGCCTGTAGCGACATCGCCTGACGAGCATGAAGTAGGTGCGTCAGTGGTGAGATGGGCTCCTGCGCTACGACTGTGGCAGAGAGTCCCAGGGCTGCCGTGACTAAAGCTAGTATTTTCTTATCCATAGGATCGGAAATGTCTTATGAGATGTAAGTTCTCTCAAAGGTACCAAATTCTGACAGAGCAAGTAGAATAGCAGCAGTTGTGACTAGGGGTGACGCATTTGAGCATTGGGGTAATCATATATACCTAGAGGGCTTATCCGTGAGGCACCCGAAGGGTGCTCGCTCCATAGGCATCGGTCACCCGCGAAGCGGTGACCGATGTACAAAGACCCTTCCCTACCCCCTCGACCCCTTGTGGGTCGCCGAGCAGAGCCTTCAGCGACCCCGCTAGGGTGTCGCACATACCAGTCAGTCAATCAGTGCGACACCCTAGCGGGGTCGCGGGATCGCTTGCAACGCCTGACCCCCGGGTCGTCGGGGCTACGCCCCTCGACCCGGGTCTAAAAAGCGGGCACCCCTGTCGGGGTGCTTCGTTCACCACTCTTTACAATGAGTTGAATGATTTCTGTACCACTCAAAAGCGTCAGCCCTGCAGTTGTGACCAGAGGTGACGGTTTGGAAACCTAAAGTGCTGTTTGTCAGAATTCTTCGGGCGCTTAGCTAAACCACTTACATCCATCCCGGGCA
>NZ_AQWR01000010.1 GCF_000375645.1 Porphyromonas bennonis DSM 23058 = JCM 16335
CCCCCGGGTCGTCGGGGCTACGCCCCCTCGACCCGGGTCTAAAAAGCGGGCACCCCTGTCGGGGTGCATCGTTCACCACTCTTCACAGTGAGTGGAGTGGCTCCTGTAACGCTCAAATGCGTGGGGTGTGTCGTGCCGGGCTGGAGGCTGGCAGGTAGAGCTCGGTGAATTCTAAACCCGATATTAGTCATCACTAAACCCGGTAATAGTGATGACTAATACCGGGTTTAGTTTGGGGTTGCGGGATCGTCGTTCTTTAGTCTGGGGAGATCTTGGGCAAATCCAAAATCGTCAGCCCTGCCGATCCCAGCACCTCAAAGTGCGAATGAGTGGTCATTGTCATCAAAACGAGAGGTTATCGTCACAGTCACGAAACAGGTCGATGCTACATTTGCACCGGAAATTAAAAATATTCTTACAAACTAACTCGCATGAGACTCTTGGATTCAAAAATCTCCCTACTAATTCTGTGCATCGTCGTATCAACGACCAATCTCTTCGCTCAGTACCGAAGACCAGAAGTAGGGTACGAGCTGATAAGTCCGGATCGACCAATCTCTAAGATCAGTTACTTCACAATGGTTATGGATGGCTCGGACGAAGTAAAGCAAGAAATCAGTCAGGATACCGAACTAAGGCGGATCGCAGAGCAGGTATACAGGAGACTGGAGCAGTCTGGAGATGACCCTCGAAACATTGCGAAGTCTCTCTTACTGACAGAAACAGAGTCGGTCATGATCGGTGACCGGATGACCCACTTACTACGCGGATCCCGACAGCTCAGAGCACTCCTCGAGAGGGACGTGATCGGCTCCGGCTGCTACTATACACATACAGGACTCTCATCCGATGAGGAGATCCTTAGGGCAGCCCTGTCTCAAGACATCGATGCCCTAAATCAGATCATCCGAGTCTATGGTGCAGGAGATAAGCCTAGATACAACATAGACTCTATCAGCTGGCAACAGGGCGGCAAGACACACCGTATGCTCCTCAGAGAGAGCAAAGACTTGCTCCTCCAGATAGGAAGGCAGAGTAAGCTCTACTATACACTCCCACTATACGCTGCAGAGCTCTTCCTGGATCTCAATGACAGAGACGAGCCCTCAGTCTATGAGCCTCTGGGAGAGGGGGAAAATCAGCGTGCCTACCGTTTGATCCCTACTACTGAGTGGAGCAAGTATGAGTACTCAGCGCTCCTAGTCCTTGGCTTCGGACCAGACAACTATCGCTTTCCTCTCAATCCCGGGGGAAAGATTCGACTACGAACAGCTGCCGAGAAATTCAAGTCCGGTGCTGCACCCTTCATCATTGTTTCCGGGGGGAAAGTATACCCCTACAAAACACAAAGCGTAGAAGCATACGGTATGAAGAAGTACTTAGTCAAGGAATGTGGAATACCAAGCGACAGGATCATCATAGAGCCACATGCTCGTCACACCACGTCTAACATCAGAAATACTGTACGCATCATGTACCGCCGAGGATTTCCCATGGATAAACCATTCATCGTCAGCTCTTCAGAGTCTCATATCAATGCCGTAATGAGTCCGGCGTTTCAGGAGAGATGCGAAAGGGAGATGGGCCTCCAGCCTTGCAAATATGTACGGAGGTTAGGGAAAAACTTTGCCGAGCTACTCCCCCTGGAGTGCAGTCTTCAGATCAACATCACAGATCCACTTGATGCCTAATAGTCACATATTATTCCTACACACTAACAGAGCTATGAATAGCCGAATCAACTGCTTCAGAGCCCTTTGCTTGGCACTGTTACTATCGACCTTCTCAATCACCATGTGGGCACAGGATCCCGTAGTCATCACCGGTGTCGTGATCGATGACAACGATGTCCCGATCATAGGAGCTAGGATCCATGAGCTGACTACATCCAACGGTACCGTTACTGATATTGACGGAAAGTTTTCGCTCCGTATCTCCGACCCCGCTCACACTCTTGAGATCGCCTTTGTCGGCTATACGACAAAAAAAGTCGTCCCCGGATCGCAGCGAGACCTCCGCGTCAAGCTCACTGAGGATGCTATAGGACTAGAGGAATTGGTCGTCGTTGGCTACCAGACTATGCGAAAGAAAGATGTCACAGGTGCCGTTGCCAGCATCAGAGCGGACGAGCTGACTGCCAGCGTCCCCTCTGTAGGTCAGGCTATGGTCGGCAAGGTCCCCGGCGTACAGATCTCACAGGTGAGTGGTGCGCCTTATGTAGGCACTAAAATCAGGGTGAGAGGGACCTCCTCCATCAACGCTAGCTCCGATCCTCTCTATGTGATCGACGGGTATCCCGCCAATGCCGATCTCTTCATCAACCCCAGCGACATCGAGTCCATAGAGATACTTAAGGATGCGGCATCTGCTGCCATCTATGGATCCAGAGCTGCAGGTGGCGTAGTCCTTATCACTACGAAGAGAGGAAAAGCAGGACAGACCCAGATAAGCTATGATTACCAACTCAGTCTTTCCAGACTGCACCACAAGGTGGATTTGCTCAATGCAGAAGAATTTGCAGAGCTCGTAGTGGATGGGCGAAACAATAATTACAGGAATCTGATGATCAGCGGAGGAAAGGACTGGGATGACTCATACTTCGCTGACGACAACAATCAACGAACGAAGAGGCTCGGGAAGAAAGTATCCGGCATATACATCCCAGAAGACCTCTATGACTTCCAGAGTCAGGAAATAAAGAAGCCCAAGTACAATACCGACTGGCAGGACGAGCTCTATCGTACCAACGCTCCTACGCATAGACACACCTTTGCCATATCAGGAGGAAGTGACAGAGTCAAGTACAATTTAAGCATAGCATATCTCGACAATCAGGGTATCATAGTTACGACAGGACAGAAGAGACTTAATCTCAGAAACAACATCGATGTCAGCCTCACTGACAACTTCTCCATCGGCGCAAATATTGCCCTCACCTCGACGAATAATAGCGAGGTAAGAGAGGGGCGATTTCATCAAGGACCTATACTCGGCGCACTAGTATACGCACCGATCTTTCCGGCAAGAAACGAGGACGGCACTCTTGCTAAGTATCTTATGGCAGGTATGGATGCGAAGTATGGATTTCAGGCTATTGAGAATCCTGTCGCACTGGCTACCGAGACAGAGATATCACGTAAGCAGAAGAGGAATACCTACAATCTCTTTGCGAAGCTGAACCTGTCAGAGGACCTATTCCTTAAGGCTAATCTCGGACACTATAATGTCAGCTCTAAGTACGTGTTTTACAGCCCGACAAGTCTCTCATCCGGCAAAAATCCTCCCTATTCGGACAGTGCCAAGTCGGCTGCTTATGCGCTCGCCAAGACTACTGGCATAGAGGATTATCTGGCGGAGCTTACTGCCAATTACAGCCACTCCTTTGCAGACATACATAATCTAAGTGGTGTCCTCGGTATATCTGCTCAGTATAATGCTATGGACAGGATCGAGAATAATGCAAGTGGATTTGAAGATGATCATATCAAGGAAATAACAGCACATGGTGCTGATCCTGCCGACCTCACACTCACTGGGCAGACAAGGAAGACCATTGCGACTATGCTCTCCTTCTTCACGAGGCTAAATTATAATTACCTCAATAGATACTACCTCACACTCACCATGAGAGGGGATGCTTCCTCCAGATTTGGTCCCAAGAACAGATGGGGTCTCTTCCCCTCTATCTCTCTGGCATGGAGCGTATCGGAGGAGGACTTCTACAAGAGTGCACTTGGTGACGCCTCGAGGATGAAGTTGCGCGCCAGCTGGGGACGAAGTGGTAATAATGACATCGGCAACTATAACTTTGCCCGTGTGATGAGTAGCCCGCGAGGCACCGTCTTTGGGACTGATAAAATAGAGTCGGCCCTATATCCCGAAGCGATGAAGGACGAGTATCTGGGCTGGGAGTCTACCTCCCAGTACAACGTCGGCATGGACCTTTCCGTCCTAGAGGGAAGACTCAGCATGGGGCTCAATCTCTACAATAGCGAGACAATGGACCTGCTATTCAATCAGACCATCTCTGCTATATCAGGATCCTCGGGTATGAGCTTGCTCACTAATCTCAGAGACTCAAAGATCAGAAACAGAGGACTTGACCTCCAGGTCGACTATAGAGCCCTGGCAGCCAAAGACTATGATCTCACACTTACCGGAAATATCTCACTCAACAGGAACAAGGTCCTCGACCTCGGTGGCGCCAGCACCATTATAACCAATGGTGCCGAGCGATCCTACAAGACTCATATCACCTCGGAGGGACACCCGATCGGGATGTTTTATGGACACAAGGTCCTCGGAATGGTCCGTGAGTCCGATATGCCAAATATCGTCGAAGACGATAAGCACTATGACCAAAAGACTCAGTCATTCCCAGCAGGCTACGTACTGAAGGGACCTGCAAGGTCACTCTCTCAGAGTGTGAAGCTTCAGCCTGGTGACCTGTACTTTGAGGATATCAATGGCGATGGAGTGGTAAGTGATGAGGACAAGACCATCATCGGCTCTCCCCACCCGCTCTTCACTTACGGCTTCGGACTGCATGCCAGATACAAGGACATTGACCTGACCGCTTCGTTCAATGGTTCGTACGGTAACAAAGTGCTTGATGGTCAAGACTACTACATCTTCAATATGGAGGGATCAGGCAATCAATATAAGGAAGCAACGCAGAGATACCGCTCCGAGAGCCAACCGGGTAACGGACAGGTGTACAAGGCCTCGAGAGGAGGCACCCAGAGCAATAGCACGAGGCTCTCAACCTTCTACCTGCAAGATGGGTCCTTCCTAAGATGCACCAACATATCCATCGGATACAATGTACCTAAAGTGTCGGTCTGGACAGGCAACACTCTGAAGGGGATACGGCTCCATGCATCTGTGGACAATCCGTTTACTATCACTAAGTACAAAGGATACAACCCTGAAGTAGACTATAATAACGGATCAAATCTCACACCTGGTGTCGACTATGGGAAGTATCCACTGGCGACAAGCATCAATTTCGGCGTCCATCTTAAGTTCTAATCAATGAATTGTCACAATAGCTCAGCCATGAAATCATTACTTCACACCACCATAGGACTGGTTTTCTCATCTATTATATTGCTTATCGGTGCAGGTTGCTCTGACTTTCTCGACCAAAAGGATCCCAATAGAGTCCTCACTGACGAGTACTTCAGCAACGAAAATGATGTATCAAGGGCCCTGAATGGTGTATACCAGTCCCTCCGATCTGGGTATCTGCTCGGAGAGAGTAATCTGGATCGTACTGAGGAGCGGTCGGATAATATGGGTCGTCTCGACAATCAGTCTGCATCGGGTGACCCCTTCCAGTTCACAAACTTCACCTTACTTCCGAGCAATCCCTACCTAAGAAATCACTGGGTCGCTCATCAGGTCGCAATTAATAGAGCTAATTTCGTCCTCCAGGGACTGGAGGAAGTAGACTTCTCAGATCCTAACTTGAAGGAGAAGTACAGATCCGAAGCACTCTTCCTTAGAGCTCTCGTCTACTTTGAGGCTGTCAGGAAATGGGGGGACCTACCCTTAGTTACGCGATTCCTCAAGTCCACTGATCAGGTAGACGAGAGGACCTCTCGAGTGGGGAAGCAGGAGATCTATGAGCAGATAGTATCAGATCTGAAGCAGTCCCTAGAGGGTCCGCTCAGCGACTTCCCATCGATCAGTGAGCAGGGTAAAGCCTCCAAGGCTGCTGTCTCTGCCCTCCTGGGTAAGGTCTACCTCACTATGTATACGGACGAGGACTTGGAGACGACTCTTGCAGATCTTCAGGAGGCAAAGAAATACTTACTCCTGAGCTGGGGGATGAAGCCATTCGACAGCCTGTCCCAGATAGGATACAGTGACGTCTTTAGAGTCGACACTCAGGATGGGTGTGGTGAGATTATCTTCGAGATTCCCTACATTCAGGGAGACAAGGACTATCACTCCTCAGTGGCACGAAATAATCAGCCGGCAGGCTCCCATCTGCTCTCTCTATATAAGTCCAAGGGGGATGGACGCTTTGTCAATCCTGATCTGGTGAAAGAATATGAGCCTGGAGACCTACGCAGAGAGTGGTCGGTGCAGGACTCTCCAAACGTCTCCACAAAGACCTACTTTATCAGCAAATTTAGAGATACCAGTGAGTCTGCGGGGAGTCTTGGATATGGTGGTAATGACTGGATCCTTATGAGATACGCCGACGTGGCACTGTTGCTCTCTGAGGTCGAGTACTACCTCGGCGACAGCGCTCAGTCCATCAAGTACCTCGATATGGTGCGTCAGCGTGCCGGGCTCCCATCGTACGAGAAGAGCATACTCACACACGGCTACAGGGTGCTGTGTCCCACACTTAAGTCTGCCATCCTCCACGAGCGAAGAGTGGAGCTGGCATTTGAGTGCCAGAGGTGGTACGATCTTCTTCGCTTCTTCAGCCATCAGGAGTTGGTCGACTATATGCACGCCAAGAGCCAGGACGACTATGGGATCTCTGACCTCAATAATTTTGGTCTTAAGGATATCCTCTATCCAATACCCTACGATGAGGTCAAGATTGATCCTGTAAGGATGTATCAAAACGATGGATACTGATACATTATGAGGTTAGCCAAGTTATTGATTCCGCTTGCGGTATCCACACTATCTTTAACCACGATATGGGGGCAGGTATCACAGAGAGTATTGCCGGGCCCTTCATGGGACACTGCAAGGGGAGGGATAGAAGTCCGCTCATTTCCCCGTAATAAAGTTATGGTTGTTAGCCATAGAGGAGACTGGAGACATGCTCCGGAAAACTCACTATGGTCGGTCAAGTGTGCCGCAGATGCGGGAGCCGATGTGATAGAGATAGATGTATCCCTCACCAAAGACAGTATCCTCGTGCTGATGCACGATAAGACCATTGATCGCACGACTACCGGCAAAGGGAGGGTCTCTGAGCTCACCTATGAGCAGATCCGGGGTCATTTCCTCAAGGATGGACTGGGACTCTCCACGTCGCTTAGAGTACCCACCCTGGAGGAGGTCTTAGTACTTTGTAAAGACAGAGTATTGCTCAACGTCGACAAGGGTTTTGACTACATTGATCTCATCTATCCACTGGTAAAGAAGTATGGTATGCTTGACCAGGTTATCTTTAAGGGTACGACGACACTCGAGGAGTATAAGCGAAAGTACGGGACCTACATGGATCACATATGCTTTATGCCGATCATCAACCTACAGACCCTTGGGCGAGACAAGGCGACTAAGATGGTAGAGGAGTTTCTCTCGTGCGAGGATTTGGTTGTAGGCTTTGAGTTTGTATTGGGATCCGACGAGAGTCAGCTCATAGACTTCTCTCCTCTGGTGGACAGAGATCTGATTGTATGGATGAATTCTCTACGCGATGTATATTGTGGGGGACACTCGGATGACCGCGCATTTGTAGACAGATCCATCTACGATTGGTTTGTGAGACACCATATCAATTGTATACAGACGGATCGGATCGACCTACTTATATCCTATCTCTCCCAGAAGGGACTCTACAATCATAAAAAATGACCTCACTCGAGGCTTATAGTCACTAAGAATCCATGCGTGACTTGAGCACTCTCTTACCCTGAAATAGGTTGACACCTTGGGAGGGTAAGGTAAGGCTAAGGGACGGCGTCAGACGACAGTAGGATCCGGGCGCTGCTCCTATGGGGGAGAGCGAAACTGCGAGCAAAAAAAAGCACCCCCGCCGGGCTTTCGTCCGACGGGGGTGCTGTATGATGAGCTAGGTCAGATGTGATCAGAGACCGAGCTTGGACTTCACGAGAGAAGTAACATCCTCGCTACCGGTGCCGACGTAGAGCATCTGGCTGGAGTCCATGATGTAGGTAAAGCCACCATCATTGCCCACCTTATTGATCGCCTCACGGAGTTTAGTCTGGATGGGGGCGAAGAGCTCTACCTGCTTCTTCTGCATATCCTGCTGGGCCACGTTATTGAGGTCCTGGATACGCTTGGAGAGATCCTCCAGCTCCTGCTGCTTACGACTCTTGATGGACTCGACCATAGTCTCCTGCTCCTTGACGAAGTCCTGGTACTTGGTCTGAAACTCCTTCTGCAGCTGCACGAGAGTGTCCTCGTACTTCTTGGCGAGGTTGTCGAGCTCGGACTGCATGGACTTCATCTCAGGCATCTCGCTGAGCACCTTCTGAGAGTCTACGATACCGATCTTGTGGCTCTGCGCACCGGCAAAGATGGGGAAGAGCATTGCAGCACAGAGGATGAGAAACGTTCTTTTCATGGAAATGTATCTTACGTTATTGATTTATATTCAGGGTCATGAAACGCACAAAGGTACGTTATTTCACAGAGATGCCAAGGATCTTGAGGATGTCGTTGCTGATATCAGCGGCGGGGTCGGCGTAGACGATGGTGCCCATGCCGGAGGCGCGGTCGAGGACCATATAGACGCCATACTTGCGGCTGTAGAGCTTGATCGCCTCGTAAACCTTGTCCTGGATCGGCTTGATGCGCTGCTCCTGGAGCTTTGCCATCTCGCCCTTGGGACCGAAGTACTTCTGCTGCAGCTCGGCGGCACGATTCTCCACCTCGACGATCTGCTTCTCGCGAGAGGCGCGCTGGTCGGCGGAGAGGAAGCCCATCTGCTTGCGGTAGTCGGCATAGAGGGTGCCGGCCTGATCCTGGAGCTTCTTCACCTCAGCGGTGTAGCCCTTGGCGGTCTCCTGCAGCTGCTCCGTTGCCTCCTTGTACTGAGGGATATTGGTGAGGATGTACTGCATGTCCACCAGAGCATAGGTGATGTAGTCCTGCGCCTGAGAGGGGAGCGTCATCCCGATCGATGCCACGAGGGCAAGGAGCGTGAGGAGAGCCGTTTTTCTTATCTCTTTCATATCGTTTATTGTCTTAGTTAGGTAGTAACTGACGTCCGTTGATCAGAACTGCTGACCGAGGACGAAGTGGACGTTGCTGCCACCGATCTGGGCAGATCCGTCCGGGGCATCAAATCCGTAGCCCCAGTCGATACCCATCAGACCAAGCTGTGGTAGCATTATTCTGACGCCCAGGCCGGCAGATCGTTTAAGCTGGAAGGGGTTGAAGTCCTTCTGGTACTCCCAGGCGTTACCTGCCTCAGCGAAGCCGAGTACCCAGATCGTCGCCTGATTCTCAAAGATCACCGGATACCGGAGCTCCATGAAGACCTTGGAGTAGACATAGGCACCGCGTCCGCTGGCACCGGAGATGGAGCCGTTGCGGTAGCCACGGAGGCCGATCATCTCATTGAGGTAGCCGTAGTAGGAGGACATGCCGTCACCACCCATGTAGTAGGTACCGAAGGGTGAGCGTTTGTAGGAGTTGAAGGAGCCGATCGTACCTGACTCCGCACTAGCCATCAGGACCGGCGTGCGCTTGGTATTGATCGGGTCCATGAGGGGGATGAAGAGCTGAGCCTTCCCCTTTACCTTATAGTACTCGATGAAGCGGTAGCGGTCGGCATCGGGGAGCTTCGGGTCGGAGTAGTCGACGCCATCCCAGAGGGAGTACGGCAGGGTCGACTGCGCCTCGATGGAGAAGCTAGAGCCTCGGCGGGTGTAGATCGGGTTGTCGATCGAAGAGCGGGCGAGATTGAGCGAGAGATTGATGTCATTGGCGACACCATTCTCCATACCGAAGTTGTAGTAGTAGGCGCCCCAGTTGTGCATCCGGTACATATTGTAGGTCAGCCCGAGGGAGACCTGCCAGTTGTCGTCCGGCCAGGTGAGTCGCTTACCGTAGCCGATATTGAAGCGGAGCATGTCGAGGGTCTTGTCCGGGTCGAGTGCACGCTCGTAGAGGTTGGTCATCGCCTCGCGGTAGTACTGATTGTAGTACCCCATACCATAGCCGCCCATACCGTAGCCGTAGCCGCCCATGCCATAACCGCCCATACCGTAACCGCCATAGCCGTAGCCGGGATAGCCATAGCCATAGCCACCGTAGCCGTAACCGGGATAGCCGTAACCATAGCCGCCGTAGCTATTCATCAGACTCTGCTGCTGACCGGAGTAGAATCGGCGGTTGATGTCCGTCTGACGGGAGTAGGAGACGGAGACGCTAAACATATTGGGGCGCTTACGACCAAACCACGGATCCATAAAGCTGATACCGTAGCTCTGGTAGTAGCGAGCATTGGTCTGGACATTGAGCGAGAGCGTCTGTCCATCGCCGCGGGGGAGGAAGTTGTGGTAGGTCGAGCGGTCAAGCAGGTTGCGGAGGGAGAAATTGGTAAACTTCAGTCCCGCCATCAGCAGAAGGCCGGTCTGGCTCCATCCCATAGAGAGCTGGACCTGATCATTGGACTTCGGCGTCAGCTGCCACTCGATGTCCACGGTACCGCTCTCCTCGTGGGGGACAATATTGGGGACGATCTTCTCTTGGTCGAAGTGGCCCATCTGGGCGATCATACGCATGGAGCGCATGACGTAGTCGCGATTGAAGAGCATGCCCGGCTTTGTGTAGAGCTCGCGGCGAACCACCTCGTCGTAGATCTGCGAGTTTCCTCGGATCGCCACCTTATTGATCGTCGCCGGCTTGCCCTCGTGGATGCGGATGTCGAGGGCAACTGAGTCCCCCTTCACCTCGGTCTCCACGGGGACCATGTAGGCAAAGAGGTAGCCGTTATTGGAGTAGAGGTTGGAGACCGCATCCTCATCCTGAGAGATGCGCTCCATGAGCATCTTCTGATTGTAGACATCGCCGGGGCGCATGCCGAGGACCTGCTGGAGCTGGAGGGTCGGGTACTTGGTGTTGCCGACGAAGTTGATCGCCTTGATGTAGTACTTCGGTCCCTCGTAGACCTCGATGTCGATATTGATCTTCTTCCCGTCGTCCGCCTTGTAGATCGTGTCCCGCAGGATCTCTGCGTCGCGGTAGCCCTTGGCGTGATAGGCCTTAAGGATATTCTTCAGGTCCTCCTTGTACTCCTTTTCCACGAACTTCTTCGTACCGAAGATCTCAAGGATACTGCTCCAGGGGCGCTTGGAGAGGTTGAAGACCTCATTCGTCTTCTTCATGGCACGCCTCAGGGCGTTGTCGCTCAGCATCTCGTTGCCGATGAAGTTGATGGTCGAAATCTTCGTCTTCGCATTCTTATTGACGTCAAAGATCACCACCACATAGCCGGGACGGGAATTGTCCTCAAGGACGGAGGTGCGTACCTGTACGTTGCTAAATCCCTTAGCGTCGTAAAATCGCTTGATCTCGATCTCGGACCGGTCGAGGATATTGGGCGTGATAAAGGTCCCCTGAGCGAGAGGCTGGAGACGGCCGCCACGGAGATCCTTCTCCTCGCTCTTCTTTACCCCATTGAGCTCAAATCGGGTCAGCCTCGGGCGCTCTGTGATATGGATCGAGAGCCAGACCGAGTCGCCCTCCATCTTGTCAGCATCGATGCGGACATTGGAGAAGAGTCCGTTGCGGAGGTAGTTGCGCACCGCCTGGCTGATCTCCTCACCCGGCACGGTGACCCGCTGTCCCAGACGAAGACCGGAGACATTGCGTACCACCACATCCTCGTAGCTCTCATTGCCAACCACCCTCAGTCCGGCGATCACTCTCGAGACGGGACGGGTGTAGGAGACATCCGGCAGGGCTGTCAGACTGTCCGATGAGGCGACCGTGCGCTCCGACTGAGCCATCGCAGCGCCACTGATAAGGAGAGCGGCGAGGAGGGCGAAGAGCCGAGGCGATGTAGTATATAGGCTTCTGGTCATAAGGGATAGGCGACGAAGCGGTGAGGGTAGGATATTCATGCGTTAGGATGAAGTTTCTTCCAAGGGGGATATATAGCGGGGCTGGAGATCGTCAGGAGTGGTCAGTAGTGCTCTCATCGCCGTCAGCCACCTGATCGCCGGTGCGACCGAAGCGTCTCTGACGGGACTGGTAGTCGAGGAGGGCACGATAAAGGTCTTCAGCCTCGAAGTCGGGCCAGTAGAGATCACAGAAGTAGAGCTCCGTATAGGCGAGCTGCCAGAGGAGGTAGTTGCTGATCCGACACTCTCCCCCGGTACGGATCAGAAGATCGGGGTCGGGAAGGTCAGGCAGATCGAGATGAGCGGTGATGTCGCAGTCGGTGATCGGCTCAGCGGTGTCGCCCTGCTCACTCCTTAGCCTATTGAAGGCTCTTGTCAGCTCGGAGCGGGAGGAGTAATTGACCGCCAGGACGAGGGAGATGCCGGTATTTGACTTTGTACTCTCTACCAGCCCCTCAAGTGCCTCCCTCGGCTCGTCGGGCAGTCCTTCGAGGTCGCCGATGGTACGCAGCCGGACGTTATTCTCCTCCAGCGTAGTGAGCTCCTCTACCGCAGAGCGAACCAGCAGGGTCATCAGCGCATCCACTTCGGCTCTCGGGCGGCGCCAATTCTCTGTGGAGAAGGTGTAGAGCGTCAGGTAGCGTATCCCGCACCGGGCAGCGGCACGGACGATGCGACTGACGGTCTGCACGCCGGCACGATGTCCCTCTCGTCGCTCCAGTCCGCGCCCGCATGCCCAGCGACCATTACCATCCATGATGATGGCGGTATGGGTCGGGATGCGGTCAGGGTCGAGCTGAGCGAGGAGCGTATCTGCGGGAGAGGACATACGTAGGGCTTACTTCCGGGTAAAATCGTTGATGATGCCGGCGGAGCGGTCGATCGTCCCGCGCCAAACACGACGCGTCGACTCACCATCGTGTCCCACACGACCGCCGAAGATGAAGAGGCTCTCCCCTGTGGGCGACTCGTAGTAGTACCCGCCTGCATGGGATATCGGGAGGAAGTCCTTACCGGGTGCCTTCTCGGTCTCCATCTGAGTCCAGGTAACCCCATTGTCGCTGCTCTTGAAGATGGTCGACTGGCGTCCCTTCTCATAGACCCCGCCGATCCGGTAAAGCGTCTCCCGGTCGGTCGTAGTGACGTAGAGCGCTCCCTCGGAGGGGTAGACGACATTGGAGGGCAGAGCACCCCACTCCACCAGGTCAGAGGAGAAGAAGCCGGTGGTGATGGGACGACCGGAGGCCAGTGTGCCACCGAAGAGGAGCATGTGAGGCGTCGAGGCAATCTCGTACTCGTGGACATAGCTGTCTCGGATCGGGAAGGTCTCCCTCACCGACTCGACCTGGGTAGCGACGTTACTCTGCTTATCGAGCCGATAGATCAAGTAGCTCTTGCTATCCTCTGTACCCACCAGGTAGACCGCACCGGTCCTGACACTAAGGATCTGCGTCACGGTAACGCCGGCGGGCGTACGAGACTCCCACTTGACCAGATCAAGTGAGGAAAAGAGATGCCCCGCCCCATCAAGCACCCAGGTATCGCCCTTGGACGAAGTGTATGCCGTGTAGGGTCTCAGACCCTTCGGCAGTTGTGCCTCTGAGACAGGACGGATCACGAGCGGGTCGAGGGTCGAGATCTCGAGGAGAGAGGTCTCCTCGCCGAGCCGGCTCAGGAGATAGCGTTTCTCGCCGGGTAGTACGACCGTGCGGGTCTCCTCGGTCGGGATCGGGAGACCATTGGACATATCGGTCCATACGAGCTTATTGGGGTCATACCCGTAGGTGAGCACGCGGAAGTCGTAGGTGACCGACTGATTGTCCTTTTTCTTATCCGTCTGGATCGTCAGCTCCATCCGTCCGCCCTTGAAACTGATCAGCGTCGTATCGCTACCCTGATGATCCCAGAGCACCGTCTTACCGGAGTCGACGTTGCGGACGCTGACCTTGAGCTGGTTGCTCAGCACCAGCTGGAGGTAGGCTGAGTCTAGCTCTGAGCCATAGGGCAGAGGAGTGGTGTTATAGATCCTGTGATTGATATGGTCGATACTGAAGCGTGTCGTCGGGAGCTGCTTACCGTCGACCTTAGGGAAGGAGAGGACCACCTGACCCGGCACCGTATAGTCGGTATAGATCGGCCGGACATAGTCTCCCGCACCCTGATTACAGGAGTAGAGGAGCACTGCGAGCAAGAGAAGAGCTGAGACCGGCCAGACCGGCTTACGGCTACGTATAGACATGGGTCCTGTGACTTGAGTTATCTGCTGTATATCATCGGAGCGACCCTCCCCTGCGCACTATGGGCAAGAGGGAGTCCGGTCACTTCGGGCAAAGTTACCTTATTTCTGTGAGTTGTGGACACATCCAATTCTTATAGAATGCAAACAGACCCAACGGAAGCCAAGGACGCTCACGGGCGGAGGGCGAAGCCAAGGGCTGAGAGGATCTGTCCCTCCTCGGGACGATAGTTGGTGACCACGTAGGCTGTTGGTTCGCGCGGGAAGCGGTACCCGCTCCGCATCGCCTCGAAGTCGGTGTCGTACCTCCGACGGAACGCTTCGTCTACTCGAGTGGGGTTAAAGGTGCGGAGCAACGCGCCCCAGACACGCTTACCCTCCTCGAAGTCATTGAGGTCAATGAGGGGATTTGCCGGCGCCTCGGGGCGGATCTCGTCGATACGGCTCGAGGTGAGACCAAAGAAGCGAAGCCCCCAGAGGAGGCAGGTGCGGGCGCCATTTGCCTTGCCGTCCGCACTGAAGCCGGCAATGTGCGGCGTCGCCTGCCAGGCCGCCTCCACCAGCTCCGGCGAGGGATGTGGCTCTCCCTCCCAGCAGTCGATGATGACATTGGAGAGCCGGCGATCCCGCAGCCCCATCAGGAGGGCAGAGGTGTCTGTGACCGCTCCGCGACAGGCGTTGATCAGGACCGGCATCCGCCTAAGGCTCTTGACGAAAGCACTGTCTACCAAGTGGTAGGTGGGGTAGTCGCCATCGTAGGTAAGCGGGACGTGCAGATCAATGTAGTCGCACTCCTCTGCGAGCGTCTGGAGGGAGACAAACTTCCCCCTACCCTCCTCGTCGGCTCGCGGGGGATCATTGAGCAGCACCTCCATACCGAGTACCTTGGCGTAGTGCGCCGCCGCCATGCCGGTATGACCGGCACCTACGATGCCGTAGGTCTTGCCGACGAGGCTGCCGCCCTTCTCGCTGCAGCAGCGGGCAAGCGAGCAGCCGACATACTGACCGACCGACTGAGCGTTACAGCCGGGGGCATTGTACCAAGTGATCCCCGCCTCCTCGCAGAAGTCGGTATCGATGTGGTCTATGCCGATCGTGGCGGAGGTGATGAGCTTGACGGAAGAGCCCTCGAGGAGTTCCCGGCTGCACTTCGTGATGCTCCGGACGATGAGCCAGTCGGCATCGCGTACCGCCTCCGGAGTGATCTCAGGATTGGGGAGATAGTGGACCTCTCCCAGCTCCTCCAGCACCCCTCTGAGGTAGGGGATGGAGGCTTCGGCTATGATCTTCATCTCCTACTTGACGAGTGAGGCAGCGGCGATGAGCTTGATGTCACGGATCATGGAGAGGACGCCATTGGATCTCGTGGGGGAGAGATTCTCCTTCAGCCCGATCTTGTCGATGAAATAGAAATCAGCCTCTGCCACCTCCTGTGCCGGCTGTCGGTCGACGACGCGAAGGAGGAGGGCGATGATCCCCTTGACGATGATTGCATCGGAGTCCGCCTCGTAGTGGATCGTCCCATCCGGCTGAGGGTGTCCCACTACCCAGACGCGGCTCTGACACCCCTCGATGATATGCTCGGGAGTCTTCTCCTCGTCAGGGAAGGGAGGAAGGTCATTCCCCATCTCGATGATCATCTCGTAGCGCTCCATCCAGTCATCGGTGAGCTCAAAGTCCTCGATGATCTCGTCTTGTATCTCGTTGATAGTCATTTCTCTCTTTCTACTCATTCACTTTTTCATCAGCACGGTCCAGACCGTGGAGCCTACCGCCTGCAGCGTCTCGCGACTGATGTGCTCCATAGTATCGTCGAGGGTGTGCCAGGTGGCGGGGAAACCTGTCGGGCGCGCCGGATCATAGTCGACAATGTCGAGGCAGGGGATGCGGCGGTGACGGATCACGAAGACGTGGTCGTCCACCAGCCCACCACCGACAGCGTTGTGGAAGTAACTGCCATACCCCAGGTCTTGGGCCGTCTGCCACACCTCCGTCACGGCGCGACCGGCACTCTCCTGCGAGAAGTACTCGCGGTAGAAGGCTGCCCCCTCGCCCCCGACCATATCGAGCAGGATACCCAGGTCTGCCCGATAGTCAGGTGTGTGGGGATTCTTGGCCCAGTACTGCGCTCCCATGCCCCAGGTCGACTCAGTGTCACCGTCGTACTCGGCAAACTGTGGTACGCCGTAGTCCTCAGCATCGAAGAGGATGATGTCCACTCCCAGACCGTCCCGGAGTCCCTCCGACTGCAGCAGTCTGGCGATCTCCAGCAGCACCCCCACCCCGGATCCGCCGTCATTGGCTCCGTCGATCGGGGTGTGCCACTTGGCAGGATCGCTTTCCGCATCGGCATACGGGCGGGTGTCCCAGTGGGCAAAGAGGAGGACTCGCTCCTTCGCCTCAGGTCGATACTGACCGATGACATTGACGCACTCAAGCCGAGTGCCGTCGTAGGCGGTCAGCGTCATCGGCTGCTCGACCACATCGAGACCATGCCGACGCAACTCCTCCGAGAGGAAGGCCGCGCACTGCTTATGCGCCTCGCTCCCCGGGACACGGGGACCAAAGGCGACCTGGCGAGCTACATAGGCGTAGGCAGAGTCGGCCGAGAAGGGCGTCTCCACCACCGTCCGAGTCTCTCCCTCGGCGGCAGACTCACGACTGCCCTCCTTCTCCCCGCCACACGAGGCGGACATCAGGATCAGACTCAGGAGAGAGAGGAGGAGCGATAGCTTATTTCTTACCATTATATATGAGTGTAAAGGGGTGTGCAAAGAGGCTGCGGGCGGTCTCCATCAGGCTCTCCGTCGTGACTGCATCGATCCGGGCAAAGTACTCCTCCAGCGCCTCATACCGCCCGCGGAGGAGCATCTGACGACCGAAGGAGAGGAAGGTCGACTCCGACTGCTCAGAGAAGACAAGGGCGAGCCCCTTGGTCTGCTTCTTCCACGCCCGGAGGCTCTGCTCCGACAGGGGCTCCTGCATCAGGCGATCCACCTCCTCGAGCACGATACCGAGTGCCTCGTCGGCGTGATCATCGTCGCTGCCGAAGTAGATCTGCCACCAGCCCACATCGGGGAAGCAGGTGACGGAGGCCTCGACATTGTAGACCCAGCCGCGTTGCTCCCTCAGTTCGACATTGAGCCGGGTATTCATCCCATCGCCCGCCAGGAGCTGGAGGAGGAGGTTCTGAGCCGCCCGGTCAGGATCGTTGTAGGTCACACCGAGACCGCCGAGGAGCGTATGCGCCTGGTGGGTTCGGCTGTGGACGATATGGGGCGACTGGTCGGTCAGGGCTATGGGGAGCTGCAGCTCCGGTCTGGGTGAGGACTGGACTCGGGAGGAGAAGGGCTCCGAGAGGTACCGCTTACAGAGCTCCTCGAAGCGCTGTGGGGTCACCTGTCCCATCACGAAGAAGAGCAGCCGATCAGGGCGAAACGTGCGCTCCGTATAGCTCAGCAGATCCTCCCGACTCATCCGGTCGAGACTCCGGGTGTCACCGAGGATGGGATGGGCGAGGGTCCGGTCCCGGAAGAAGCGCTCGTCCCACTCGTCGAAGATCCGATCCGACGGGGTGTCCCGGTAGAGATTGATCTCGTCGCGAACCACTCCCCGCTCCGGCTCAAGCTCCCGCTCAGGGAAGGTGCTGTGGCGGACCAGATCCCCGAGGAGCTCCATGGCACGAGTCAGCTCCCCTCTCGGACCGACTGTATAGACGACGGTCTCATCCTTGGTCGTATAGGCATCGATGGAGCCGCCCACCACCTCCATCCGATTGCGGATGTGATCGGCACGGCGATGGGTCGTCCCCTTGAAGAGGGTGTGCTCGACGAAGTGAGCCAGCCCCGGCAGCCCCTCGGGATCATCCCGGCTGCCGGAGTGGATCCCAAATCCACACCACACCACTCGACTCCGTACCGGGAGCAGGGCGCAGCGCAGACCGTTCTCAAGCGTCACCGTATGGTATGCAGCAGTCATTGTCCTCACTTTTTTCGCCACAAAGGTACCCTTTTTACCACTCTTCCCCTCAGCTGCTCCGGCGCCCCGGGGCTGACGCATTTGAGCTCTACTGATAAGAAGTGATAATCCCTGTCGCTGTGCAATCCCGCCTGCCGATCCCGCAGGGGCGAAGCCCCGGAGGGATCTTCGCTCCATAGCCCGCGTGTCGAGGCACGAAGTGCCGAAGACCCCGGGAAACGACGACGCATTGAAGTTATACGACCCCGCCAGGGTGTCGCACATACCTGTCAGTCAATCAGTGCGACACCCTAGCGGGGTCGCGGGATCGCTTGCAATGCCTGCCCCCGGGTCGTCGGGGCTACGCCCCTTGACCCGGGGCTAAAAAGCGGGCACCCCTGCCGGGGTGCTTCGTTCACCACTCTTTACAATGAGTTGAATGGTTTCTGTACCACTCAAATGCGTCACCCCTGCGGCTCCCCGGATCGAGGCGAGTGGAAGGGGACAAAGCCTTACAAACCGTCTGACTCATAGTCCCTAATAAAGGCACAAAAAGCGAGGGTTCTCAAAATACTGATTATCAGACTAGAAAGATCCGCAGTCTCCATTACCGATATTAGACTTATCTAATACCGATATTAGTGTCGACTAATACCGGTATTAGTGATCACTATTACCGGTATTAGTTTTCCCTGCTGTCCGGGAGGTCGGCAGCAGGGGTGGAGGTGATTGAAAGGGCGGGGTTATAGTCGCTCCTCGTCAGCGGGGCGGTGCCCCTTGTGGAGGTGGTAGGAGATCCGCTCCACGATGACGCAGAGCATCGGCGCAGTGATCAGGATCGTACGGAGCGCAACGGGTGAGAGCCGGCTCGTGCGACCTATTCCGATGAGCAGTCCCAGCAGGATGTAGAGGGGATAGAAGAGGATCGGGTACTGCTTCCTGATAAACGTCCGATCAGGGAGCAGGCGATCACGCCCGATGGCCCGGCGGAGCAGTAGGCCTACTGCGAGGGCTCCGACGAGCGCCCCGAGGGAGAGCCACACCGGCACCACTTCTCTGGGCGCGAGATAGACTGCCGTTAGGAGTAAGAAAAACTCGCACATCCACTGGTACAGGGTGCGGCTGTGCCGGCTCCGCCCGCTGATCGTGCCACCGAGATAGACGATGGCGAGCAGCAGCGGCACGACGAAGTAGTAGCCGATCCGTTCCATAGGGCTATCGTGAGGCGGTCAGACGTTGAAGCGGAAGTTCATGATGTCCCCATCCTGCACGACGTAGTCCTTCCCCTCGATATTGAGCTTGCCGGCCTCCTTGACCGCCTGCTCGCTCCGGAGGGCAATGAAGTCGTCGTACTTGATCACCTCGGCGCAGATGAATCCGCGCTCGAAGTCGGAGTGGATCACGCCCGCCGCCTGCGGGGCCTTGCTTCCCCTCGGGTAGGTCCAGGCGCGAACCTCCTTCTTCCCCTCCGTAAAGTAGGTCTCCAGACCCAGCAGCGCATAGGCGGTGCGGATCAGACGCGAGACGCCGCTATCCGAGAGCCCTGCCGCCTCGAGGAACTCCTGTCGCTCCTCGTAGGTGTCCAGCTCGGCGATGTCCGCCTCCATCTGAGCCGCCATCACCATCACTTGCGCCTCCTCGTCCTTCACCGCCTCACGGACGGCGTCGACGAAAGCGTTGCCACTCACGGCATCGTCGTCGGTGACGTTGCAGACGTAGAGGACCGGCTTGGCGGTGAGTAGGAAGAGCTCACGGAAGCACTTCCCCTCCTCACTCTCGGGGTCGATGTCGAGGGTGCGGGCATTTTTCCCCGCCTCGAGGATCGGCTTGACCTGCTTGAGGACACTCAGCATCGCCTTGGCGTGCGGGTCACCACCGGAGGCGGTATGCTCCGCCTTCTTCCACCGACCCTCGATCGTCTCGAGGTCCTTGAGCTGCAGCTCGGTGTCCACCACCTCCTTGTCCCTCACCGGGTCGATCGTCCCATCGACGTGTACGATATTGGGGTCCTCAAAGCAGCGAAGCACGTGGATGATCGCGTCGGTCTCACGGATATTGGCGAGGAATTGGTTCCCCAGCCCCTCGCCCTTGCTGGCACCGCGCACGAGACCGGCGATGTCTACGATCTCCACCGTCGTCGGGACGATGCGCTCCGGGTCGACGATCTCGGCGAGGGCATTGAGCCGCTTATCCGGCACGGTGATCGTGCCGAGGTTTGGCTCAATGGTGCAGAAGGGAAAGTTGGCCGACTGCGCCTTGGCATTTGAGAGGGAATTGAAGAGAGTGGACTTGCCGACATTGGGCAGCCCGATGATACCGCACTTGAGTGACATAGGTCTTGATGGCTTGATTGGGTGGTGTCAGATCTTTTCCGAGGGAGTGTCGACAGGAGACTTTAGCTCCATCATCTTGCGCTGCCGCTCGCGCGCCTCGGTGACGCGCTTCATCAGGTCGACCGGGTGGTCCACCTGCTTATCGGAGAGGGCGGCATCGATCACCTCGCTGATGTCGCGGACGTAGACGAAGGTGAGGTCCTCGAGGTACTCCGCCTTGATCTCGTCGATGTCCTTCTTATTCTCCTCGCAGAGGATCAGCGTCTTGATGCCGGCGCGCTTGGCGGCGAGGATTTTCTCCTTGATCCCTCCCACTGGGAGCACCTTACCCCGCAGCGTGATCTCGCCTGTCATGGCGATGTGGGGCTTGACCTGGCGCTGCGTGAGCGTGGAGATGAGTGAGGTGACGATGGTGATGCCGGCGGAGGGACCGTCCTTGGGGATGGCGCCCTCCGGCACGTGGATGTGGAGGTCCCAGTAGTCGAAGAGGTCCGCATCGATGCCGTACAGGTCGGCGTGGCTCTTGACATACTCGAGGGCGAGGGTGGCGCTCTCCTTCATCACGTCACCGAGGTTGCCGGTCATGCTGAGCCTCCCCTGGCGTGAGGGGATGGCGGCACTCTCCACGAGGAGGATCACGCCGCCGACGCTGGTCCAGGCAAGGCCGGTGACGACGCCGGCGTACCTATTGCCCTCATACTTCTCCGGCTTGTGCTTCTCGGGGCCGAGGAGCTCGGGGAGATCAGAGGGGGAGACGGTGACGGGGAAGAAGGTGCGCGCCCGCTCGCGCATCTGGTCCTCCTTCGTGAGACGGATCTCCTTCCCCTCCGCATCAGTACGGGTCTCGGGGATCTCCCGTGCCTGAGCCTCAGGGCTCTCAGCATGCTCCATCGCCTGCTTGGCGAGCTTGCGGAGGAGCTCACGGATGCGCTTGTCGAGCTGACGCACACCGCTCTCGAGGGTATAGTCCTCGATCAGGCGGTCAATGGTCCGCTTGGAGAGCTTCACGTCACCCTTCCTCAGCCCGATCTGGTCGAGCGAATTGGGGATCAGGTGGCGCTTGGCGATCTCTACCTTCTCCTCCGGGATATAGCCGCTCACCTCGATCATCTCCATACGGTCCCGCAGGGGGCCGGGGATGTCTCCGACGTTATTTGCCGTGGCGATGAAGAGCGCCCGGCTGAGGTCGTAGTCGAGGTCGAGGTAATTGTCGTGGAAGGTATTATTCTGCTCGGGGTCGAGCACCTCGAGGAGGGCACTGGAGGGGTCGCCCTTGTAGTCGTTGGCTAGCTTATCCACCTCGTCGAGGACGAAGACGGGATTGCCCGAGCCGGCCTTGAGGAAACCCTTGATGATCCGTCCCGGCATCGCTCCGATATAGGTGCGTCGGTGACCGCGGATCTCCGCCTCATCGTGCATGCCGCCGAGGGAGATCCGGACATACTTCCGCCCGAGAGCGCGGGCGATGCTCTTACCGAGGGAGGTCTTGCCCACTCCGGGGGGGCCGTAGAGGCAGAGGATCGGTGCATGGAGGTTGCCCTTGAGCTTCAGCACAGAGAGGTGCTCGAGGATGCGCTCCTTGACCTTCTCGAGACCGAAGTGGTCCTTGTCGAGGATGCGCTGGGCGGTCTGGATATTGAAGTTATCCTTCGTCACCTTATCCCACGGCAGGTCGAGGATCGTCTGGCAGTACTGCAGCTGGACGCTGTAGTCCGGGCTCTGTGTGCTCATGTGCCGCAGCTTGGCGACCTCCTTGCGGAAGGCCTCGCCCACCTCGGAGGGCCACTTTTTCTTTGCCCCCTTGGCGAGCATCGTCGTGATCTGATCCTCGTCGTCGTCGGAGAGCTCCTTGCGGATCTGCTGCATCTGCTGCTGGAGGAAGTAGTCCCTCTGCTGCTTGTCCATCTCGCTCCGCGTCTGGAGGCGGATCTTCTGCCGCAGGGTCTGCAGCTCCGCCATCTGATTGAGGAGCGGGAGGAGGAGGAAGCCGCGCTGCTTCATGTCCGAGGTGAGGAGGAGTAAGATCTTCTGCTCCTGCTCCTCGGGGAAATTGCTGGCGCTGAAGTTGATGATCACCGTCGGGTCTTGCAGTCGGTGAGCCGATGCGATGAAGGGCTTGGGCACGTCGCCCTTGAAGATCAGGAGCTGGATCATCACCTCCTTGATCGTCATGGCGAGGGCGCGATACTCCATGTCGCTCTCGTCCGGCTCCTCCTCCGGGCTGAGGGTGTAGGAGGCCTTGACGAAGGGGCTGACGCTTACGAAGTCGCCCAGACGCACGCGGACCTTGCCCTGCATCACCACGGTAAGCATCCCATCACCCATATCGGCCACATGCATCACCTCAGCGATGATGCCGTAGTCGATCAGGTCCTCGCGAGTCGGCTCCTCGATGGTTGGGTCCTTCTGCGTCGCTACGAGGATATGCTTATTGTCCGCCGTGGAGAGGTAGTCGAGGATGCGCTTGGACTTATCCCGCCCGACGATGAGCGGCATCGCCACGTAGGGGAAGAGCTGGTCTGTGCGCATCGGCAGGAGAGGCAGCACATCCGGCAGCTCCTGAATGTCCTCCTCGAAGTCCAGTCTCTCATCGTACTCAGGCAGTATCATAGGCATCATTTGCGGTCTCTGCGGAGTGTCGTCGTCCTCCTCGAGCTCTATATCGTCGATATCAAACATGCTGATCGTCAGTTCTGTTACGGCATAGCAACACTTCCCTACGCCAATAGTGTGCAAAGGTACCAATAATTGACCACAGCCCTACCTCCCGACCGACCGATCCGGTCGGGGTGACGCATTTGAGCTCATCGCAAAGAGTAAGGACCGATGCACCCCCTCTCGGGTGTCCTTTGCCGAGCGTTATTTCACGAGTGACCAACCAGTAGGAAACCCCGGCAGGGGTCCGTTTTTCATAGCTGTATGTTTGCCGTATGTTCGTTGAGGGGGGCTATAGGACGAGTCGGACGTTCTGCCCAAATATTCTAGGCTCTGACAGCATTCCGGCATCCGCAAGGATGCCCGTTCCATAGGCATCGGTCGAGGTACGTAGTGCCGAAGACCCCGGGGACGTAAAGCACCATATATATTATTGAACCACGTCAAGGGGCGTACACCTGCCGGTGGCAGGCGGCAAGTGCAGCACCACAATAGTTCATAGGCCGTCTCTCTTGAAAAAAACGAGGCTCGGCAGAAGGACAGTCCTTTAGTCTGCACTTTTAGTCAAGAGGAGGCAGGAAGAGACACAGAGAGACTCTTTGAGACAACCCCTCTCTGCGGAGGTGGTATTTTTGCACCACTAAAGCTTCCGGGTAAGCTACGCAGTCGCCGTTCAATACGGGGTAATGACTTCTCTCCTTTATATTCCGCACCACTCAAATGCGTCACCCGCTGCGCTCCAGTCACCTCAGGAGAGGAGCCGGCGGAGGATGGCGGGGGACTTGAGGGTCCCCATCTCGGGGAAGTGGTAGGTCATATAGTCGAGGAGCAGCGTCATCAGACTATTTCGCTCCTCCCTGGAGAGCGGGATAGCGAGCGGGTCGGGCTCGGTGATGAAGCGGTAGAGGAGCTCCGCCCTGCCCGCTTCTGCCCCTTCGCCTCGGCTCCTCGGTGCACGGAAGAGCCCCTCCTGCAGATCGAGGACATCACCTGGGCGATAGCCGTCGTACCGCGGGAGGATCCCGAGGTGGTGGCAGAGACCGGTCATCAGCCTCAGGTGCCAGGAGGCGCGCGCCGTGTCAGAGATCCGGTCGAGGTCGGCGAGGCTCTCCCGGAGGTAGCCGTAGAGCGCTCGGTCCGGCGAGGCTGAGCGGAGGAGCCGGTGGAGCAGCTCGGTGGCAAAGAGGGCGAGGGCGTTGGCGGAGGGGTCGATGCTCGGAGCGGAGAGGAGCTGCACGATCGTGGTACCCCGGGGGATGAAGACCTCTCTCGTGCTGCGGTAGTCGATAGTGGTGCGGATGACGGAGAGGGGAATAAAAAGGGCTCTCGCCCCTCCGGCTGTCTTGCGGCCGGCGGGACGAGAGGCTCTCAGGGACAGCGACCCGAAGAGGTCACTGTAGACATGTATCATGTAAGCGGTGTCGGAGAAGCGTACCGCTGTGAGGACGATTGCTTCGATCTCAGTCGTCATGAGACCCTCACACAAGGTCCCCGCATCGGGGTATCAGAGCTTCTCCAGCATCCGTACGACGAGGTCGTATGCCTGACCGACGGTGTCGATCTTGACGCGCTCGTCCGGGCTGTGCGGATGGAGGATCGTCGGTCCGACGGAGACCATATCGGTCTCGGGGGCGATGCCCTGGAAGAGTCCGGTCTCCAGTCCTCCGTGGATGATCTGAAGCTTAGGCTCCGACTTGAAGAGCTCCTCATAAGACTCCTTGGTCACATCCAGCAGGTGAGACTGAGCATTGGGCTGCCAACCAGTGTAAGAGCCACTGAGTTCCACCTCGGCACCGATCAGCTCAAAGGCACTGCAGACCATATCGGCTACCATCTGCTTGCGACTCTCGCTGGAGCTACGCACGAGGAACTTGGCACGCACCTCGCCCTCCTCGATACTGAGGATCGCAAGATTGGATGACGCCTCGGTGGTACCGGGGAAGTCTACGAGGGTGGAGGCGACGCCATTGTGTACAGCACTGATGGCGAGGATCACCGCATCGCGTACCTCGCGAGGCATGACCTTCTTCGGCTCCTCCTCAAGCGGTGTGGCGGTAAAGGTGATGTGATTCTCCACCTGACCGTACTCGGCATTGAAGAGACTCTCCCACTCCTCGACCATATTGGCGAGGGTATCAGTCTTCTCGCCCTCCTTGACGCAGACGATCGCCTTAGCCTCGCGGGGGATGGCATTGCGGAGCGTACCGGCATCGACGGAGGCGATGTCGAGATTGGTCTCCCGGACGGCGTGCTTGAGGAAGCGGAAGAGCATCTTCACGGCATTACCACGACCGAGATTGATGTCCACGCCGGAGTGGCCACCCTTGAGACCGGAGAGGGAGAGCTCGTAGGCGACGGCACTCTTCTTTGCCTTCTCCTCCTTGTAGCCAAGGGTTGCGGTGACGTCCACGCCACCGGCGCAGCCGATGAAGATCTCACCCATCATCTCGGAGTCGAGATTGATGAGGTACTTGCCCTTGATGTCTCCGGCGACCAGCTCGTGTGCGCCGATCATACCCTCCTCCTCGTCGACGGTGAAGATCGCCTCGATGGGGCCGTGCTTCAGCGTATTATCCTCGAGGATTGCCAGAGTGATCGCATCACCGATACCGTCATCAGCACCGAGGGTGGTGTCACGGGCGGTGACCCACTCGCCGTCGATGTAGGCGTCGATCGGGTCCTTCTCGAAGTCGTGATCCGACTCAGGAGTCTTCTGCGGCACCATATCCATATGGGACTGCAGGGTCACCATCGGATGATCCTCGTAGCCCTCGGAGGCGGGCTTGTAGATAAATACGTTGCCCGCCTTGGTGCGGCGGGTCTCGAGACCGAGCTCCTTACCGACGCCGGCGATGTACTTCGAGATCGCCTCGCAGTGGTGGGTGGGACGGGGATGCTGGGTGAAGGCGTGGAAGTGCTTCCAGACCAATTCGGGCTTCAGATTCTTGATTTCCTCAGACATAGAATATGGGTTTTGGTTTTTTTATTCTCTCAAAGGTACGAAAAAACATCCTACTTGCGGACGTAGTGCTGCATCGGCTCGTCGGGGAGGATCATCGACAGCTCGATGAAGCCGGCGTACTCGCCATCCTGGTACCAGGGGATCTGGTAGATGAGCTTTTTCTTCCCCTTCTTATCGATGGTGTAGACGTGCTTGAGCTCCTCGGTCATCATCTTCTGGAGGAGTGAGCGGGCAGGCTCGGGGTGGCAGTCGAGGACGTTGAAGCCGATGAGGTCGCGCCCGTCAGGGCAATTGACCTGGCGCGACTGCTGATTCATCTCGATGATCTTCCCCTCCTTGTCGCAAATGGTGACGGATATATCCGCCTCGTCAAAGTACTTGAGCATAATAGTGGTGACTAAGTGTTGTTTCGCAAAGGTACCCACACTTGGAGATAAAATCGCTACTTTTGCTCCATAACGATCATCCCAATATGACAGCACATACAGACAAAGAGAGAGAAGAGGAAGGGCTGCAGCTGCTCCGCCCGCACGATACACACTACCCGGAGGACTACGATCCGTCGGTACTGGAGACGTTTATCAATAAGCACCCGGACAACGACTACTGGGTCCGCTTCAATTGCCCTGAGTTCACCAGCCTCTGCCCGATCACGGGGCAGCCGGACTTTGCCGAGATACGGATCAGCTACATCCCCGACGTGCGGATGGTGGAGAGCAAGGCGCTGAAGATCTATCTCTTCTCCTTCCGCAACCACGGCGCCTTCCACGAGGACTGCGTCAATATCATCATGAAGGATCTGATCCGCGTGATGGACCCGAAGTACATCGAGGTGACGGGGCTCTTCACACCGCGCGGTGGGATCAGCATCTACCCCTACGCCAATTACGGTCGTCCCGGCACACGCTACGAGCAGCTGGCGGAGCGCCGTCTCGAGGCTCACGAGTAAGCTTTACTCTGAGACCAGCTCGGCGGCACGGAGCTTGGCGGAGCGGACGCGGGGGTTGCGCTCGATCTCCTCGGCTGAGGGGATGACCGGCTTGCTTGAGAGCGGTCGGAGTGGCGCCCTGAGGTTGCCGTAGAGGTCCGTCTCTCGGTCGCCTGCCACGTTGCCGTAACGGAAGAAATTCTTCACCGGACGATCCTCGAGCGAGTGATAGGTGAGGAAGACCGCCCGCCCGCCGGGAGCAAGCAGGGTCGGGAGCGACTCTAAGAGCGCATAGAGGGCGCCCATCTCGTCATTCACGGCAATGCGCAGTGCCTGGAAGACCTGCGAGAGCACCTTATTCCGGAGCTTCTTATTGCGCTCAGGTGCGATCGGGCTCAGTGCGTCGATCAGCCCCTTCATCGTCTCCAGTTCGCCCCGATCGGCAGCCTGCTTGATCAGCGTGGCGGCGCGACGCGACTGCTGCACCTCGCCGTAGGTGTGCAGCAGCGTGGCGAGCTCGCTCCACTCCAGCCGGTCGATCAGCTGGCGGGCGGTCTCGCCGGCGGACTGATTCATCCGCATATCTATCGGGGCGTCGTCGTAGCGGAAGGAGAAGCCTCGCCCCTCCTCGTCGAAGTCGTGCGATGAGACTCCCAGGTCGGCGAGCAGACCATTGATGTGGGTCACGCCGAAGTAGGTGAGGAAGCGGGGAAGGTAGCGGAAGTCGGTCCGGACAAAGGTGAAGCGCTCGTCGCTGATGTCACATCGGTCGCGCGCATCGAGGTCGCGATCGAGACCGAAGAGGTGCCCCTCGGGTCCCAGCCGGCTCAAGATCTCCCGCGAGTGCCCGCCACCGCCAAAGGTCGCATCGACGTAGATCCCATTGGGATCGGTAACGAGACTATCGACGGTCTCCCGCAGCAGTGCCGGCACATGGTAGACCCCCGCTGTCGTAGGGCTACTATTCCTCTCCTCACCCATAGACTACTCCAGCACCTCCAGCTTGGTCATAAAGGGGAGCACCCTCTGCGGATAGGTCTGCATCAGTCGGTGCAGTTCGTGATCCTCCGTGATCCTGAGCTCCTCCAGCTGTTCTCTCTTATCTCCCTCTACCTGAAGCGCATAGCCGCCGTCATCGGGCAGACGAAGGAGCCGAACCGCCGTCACGCCCTCATAGTCCCGCCAGGTCGGCAGGAGCCGCTCCCGGAGGTAAAAGAGGACATCGTCCAGCAGCTCCGGCTCACAGGTGAGCGTGATATTGTAGATGTAGCAGCTCATAGACGGCTCTCGTCGAGGTCCTCCTGCGTCGTGACGACGGTGGGATTACGTCCTTCCTTATTCATCCTGAGAAGCCTGTCTGACCGCTCCCTCTCGTACTGCTCTTGCGCCTTTTTCTGCGCCTTTTCCTCCTTCTTCGTCAGCTTCTCCTCGTTGAGGGCATAGAGCGGTATCGGCTCGCCCACCGCATACTTCATATAGAAGTAGTAGATCACCATCGTGAAGGGGAGAGCGAAGAAGATACCGATCGCCCCGAGGAGATAGCCCCAGACGGCGAGCGAGAGGATGATGATCGAGGCACGCATACCGAGGCTCTTCTGCATGATCAGAGGTCGGAGGACAAAGTCCTGAAGCACCTCCGAGATCATCATGATGATGACCGCAATCAGGAGCACGACCCAGAAGTTTTGCCCCGTAGCCACCGACTGCAGCGCACAGCAGAGCACCAGCGGCGGATAGCCGACGATCTGGAGATAGGGGACGAAGTTGAGGACCCCGATCAGCAGTCCGAGGGTGATACCCATAGGCATCCCCATGAGTCCAAATCCGATCGCAAGGTAGACCGCAATGATCAGTGCGATCAGTCCCTGACCACGTATGTAGCTATTGACATAGACATTGATCACCTCCCCTGCCTCCATGGCATAGCGGCGGATCTTGTGGGGGAAGAGGTGATAGAGCCCGTGGATCAGCACCTCATAGTCGAGGAGGATGAAGAAGAGGTACATGACGAAAAGGAAGACCACGGTAAAGCCGCTCACTATCCCCATGGCGCTCGAGAGCATATCCCAGCCCGCCGAGGCCGCCTGCATCAGGTAGTCGAGGATCTCCTTGATCTCGAAGTGCTGGAGCCACATGTCGAGATTGAGGGTATTAGCGACGTCGGCACGATACTGCTCCGGCACCATCGCCAGCAGCACCTCCGCATCGGTGTAGCGCGAGATCAGGCTCCACCCCTTGCTTACCTCGTTGATCACCGAGGGGATGACAAAGGCGAGGAAGCCCCCGACGATGATCAGGAAGAGTAGCACCACAAGCGTCACCGACCAGCCGCGCTGCCGTATGTGCCACTTCCGCTCGAAGTAGTGTACCAGCGGCATCAGCACCGCAGCGGTAATCCAGGCAAGGATAAAGGGCCAGAGGATCACCTTGAGCGAACCGACGACATACATCGCCAATGCCATCATTGCGATCGCAAAAACACACCTGACGGTCCGGTCCAGGGTGAATTCTTTTCTAAAAAAGTTCGTCAGCATATAAGAGTCAGGAAGCCTCCTCTACCGGAGGAAGGGAATATTTGTCTATCTTTATACCTATACTGAGCGGGTGTCCAAGTGGCACTCACGCCACAAAGATACAACTTTCCATGAGACGCCTTTCTCTATATTTCCTCTCCCTCACCCTACTATCCACCCTAGCGGCACAGTCCGTCCGGGTCCCCACCGCCATCCCTGAGCTGCTCGACGACACAGCCTGGGGGCTCAGCGTCCGCGATGTCTCCACCGGGCTCCAGGTGGTGGACCTGCAGGCGAGTCATCTTCTCACTCCCGCCAGCACGATGAAGATCGTCTCCACCGCCGCTGCCTACCGGATCCTCGGACCCGACTATCGGATCCCGACGGAGGTGATGATGACCGGACCGGTGCGGGATGGCGTGCTGGAGGGCGACCTCTGCCTCGTCGGTCACGGCGACCCGACGATCGAGTCCCAGTATCTCTCTCGGGAGGAGCGCTGGGCTCTCTATGACGAGATCTCCGCAGCTCTCAGCGAGCGCGGCATCACACGGATCACCGGCTCGGTGCTGGCGCTCTCGGACCGGCGGGACTTCCAGGCAGTGAATCCCTACTGGTCCGCCGTCGATATGGGAAATTACTACGGGGCGGGTCACTTTATGCTCAACGTCCTAGACAATACCTACCATCTGAGCTTCCGAAACTATGGACGAGACTTCAGCGTCACGCCCGAGGTGCCGGGGCTGCGGCTCGTGGGACTCTATGCCCGCACCTCACGCGTCACGTCGGACTCGCTCTACATCTCTTCATTCCCCCTCTCCGACGGCTCCCTTGCCATCACCGGTGCATACCCCTCTCGGGCGAAGAGCCTCGGTCTCCGTGGAGCAGTGCCCGACCCGCCCCTCCTCCTTGCCAAGCGCGTCCGTGACCGGCTGCGGCGTGACGGCATCACCGTGGAGGGCGACTTCCGCACCGTGGCACAGCTTCCCCGGGGGAGTGTCCAGCTGATCACACACTACTCGCCCCGGCTGAGCGAGGTGATCCGACTGACCAACCACTTCTCCATAAATATGTATGCGGAGGGGTGTCTCCGCCTGATCGCAGACAGGATCCCTGCCCTCCCCGGCGAGACCGTGACGGAGACAGCCATACGGGCGGTCCGGGACCACTGGGCTTCGCAGGGGCTCCCCGTCTCCCTCATAGAGATGTACGATGGGAGCGGTCTCTCGAGAGCCAATAAGGTGGCACCCGCCTACATGACCGAGCTACTCACGAGGGTCTGGTGCGAGTCGGACGACGATGGCTTCCCCCTACTCCTCCCCACCATCGGTCAGGAGGGGACCCTTCGGCTGCTCCTCGGCGGCACCCGGCTCGAGGGCGCGGGGCGGATGAAGAGCGGCAGCATCCACGGCGTCACCTGCTACGCCGGCTACATCACCCACGGAGGCAGGACCTACGCCGTCTCAGTGATGGTCACCAACCACACTAAGCGCCACGGAGAGATCCGCCGTGCCATCGGTGACCTGCTCCTCTCCACCTTTGTCTACTAACCCCGTCAGAAATTGGGTCAAAACTAATACTGGTATTAGTCGAAACTATTAGCGGTAATAGTGCTCACTAATACCGCTAATAGTTTCGACTCTTATCGGTATTAGAAACAACGGATCTCATACTACTGACAGTCAGCCCCCTGCGCCTCTACCCGAAAAGCATGCTCGAGGGACGTAAGTCCGACTACCCTTTGACCCACAAACAAATCGAATAGGTCGGGGAAACGGAAGTTTTCTGACCTACTTCGTTTTCTTCCCTCTCACACCTCCGTACGTACCGTTCGGCATACGGCGGTTTAATTCGTTTTCAAAGAGTGTCTAATAGTGTAGTAGCCCAAACAACTTACAAGTCCTCGTAGGGCAAGCACATCTTTTGATATCGCTCTGTTTCCATTGCTTCCATATCACCTTGCGTAACATAGTGCGCAGATGTATGGCATGCCCGTCATACAAGACAAAGGTCGTGGTGCCACACGGGCATCACGACCTTTGCACATATATAGGGGGATCCGGATCAGTCCTCAGCCATATAGGCAGCCTCGTGGAAGATCTCGGCAACCGTCGGGTGGGGGAAGATCTGGTGACGGAGCTCATCGAGCGTCATACCCTCGGTGATCGCCAGGCCGCCAATAGCGATGATCTCAGAGGCGGGATCTCCGTAGATCTGCACCCCGAGGACCTTCTTCGTCTCGGCGTGGTAGAGGATCTTGAAGAGCCCGGTGGCGCGCTCATTCTCGACAATAAATCGCCCGGCGAAGGTCATCGGGATCTTGAGCGCCTTGTAGTCAGTGCCGGCCTTCTCCAGCTCGTCCTCACTCGCCCCGACGCTGGCAAACTCAGGGCTGGTGTAGATGACTGAGGGGATGGAGTCGTAGCGTGCCTCCTCATCGGCGCCATCGACGATATTGCGGATAGCTACCTCGCCCTCGTAGTAGCCTACATGGGCAAGCATGATCCCTCCGACGCAGTCACCTGCAGCGTAGACGTGCTTGTGGGAGGTGCGCATGTGGCTGTCGACCTTGATGGCACGACGATTCATCTCGATGTCAAGCGTCTCCAGCCCCAGCCCCTCGGTGATGGGTCGGCGACCGGTGGAGAGGAGGATACGCTCTGCCTCGAGGACCTCTCGCTGACCCTCGTAGGTCTCTATGGTAACGGCTCCGGTATGGAGGGAGACCACCTTGGCCTGGAGGAAGAACTTGACTCCGGCCTTCTCGCACTCCTGCTGGAGGAGCGAGGAGACCTCGGAGTCCATCGGGCCGAGGATCTTGGGGATCATCTCCACGACCGTCACATCGACGCCCATGGCGGAGTAGAAGCCGGCAAACTCCATCCCGATGACTCCTCCGCCGATGATGAGGATGGACTTGGGGAGCTCAGGGGCGCTTAGGGCCTCGGTGGAGGTCCAGTACTCGGTCTCTCCGATGCCCTCGATGGGCGGGATACTGGGCTCGCTACCGGTGGCGAGGAGAACGTCAGTGGCGGCGTACTCGGCGTCGTTGCAGCGGATGCGGATCTTACCCTCCTCAGTCTCTCCGTCGAGGGCGGCGAGACCGTCGACGATCTCAACGCCGGACTTGAGGAGCTTCTGCTTGACGCCGGCGACCAGCTTGCGGACGATCTTCTTCTTGCGGGTCATGATCTTGCCATAGTCGGCGCTGACGCTGCCGTCGACGGTGATGCCGTACTTGTCGGCGGAGTTGATCTTCTCGAGGAGGTGAGCGGAGTGAAGCATCGCCTTGGTGGGGATACAGCCCTCATTAAGGCAGACGCCACCGAGGTGGTTGCCCTTCTCAAAGAGGACCACCTTCTTCCCCTTCCCGGCAGCATACTCAGCTGCATTGTATCCGGCGGGACCACCGCCGATGACTGCGATATCGTAGGTCATGGTATTTTATAGAAATAGTTGGATATGGTCTTATCATTACATGCGTCGGCAAGTTACCCATTTTCCTCGAAATGGGGTACAAAAAAAGGAGGCGCACTCCTCAGTGGGGTACGTCTCCTTTGTGTAAATATAGGGGAGTGATCCTTACTTGGTCTCCTCCTCAGCGGGGGTCTCAGCCTTGGTCTCCTCGACGGGAGCAGCCTCGGTGGTATCCTCGCTCTTCTTGCGGCGAGAGCGGCGGGTCTTCTTCTTAGCTGCCTTCTCCTCCGTAGCCTTGGTCTTGCCCTCCTGAGAGTAGACCTCATTGAAGTCCACCAGCTCGATGAAGCAGGTCATGGTGTCATCACCACGACGACGACCAAGCTTGATGATGCGGGTGTAGCCACCGGGACGGTCAGCCACCTTGGGCGCGATCACCGTGAAGAGCTCTGTGACGGCCTCCTTATTCTGGAGGTCACGGAAGACCATACGGCGGTTATTGAGGTTGTCCTCCTTGCTGCGGGTAATCATCGGCTCGATGTGCATGCGGAGGGCCTTGGCCTTAGCGAGAGTGGTGACAATCCTCTTCTCCATGATCAGCGAGGCAGACATATTGGCGAGCAAAGCCTGGCGATGACTGCTGGTGCGGGAGAGATGATTGAATTTCTTATTATGTCTCATTATGCTACTTAGTCTCTATCTAGTTTGTATTTGGCGACATCCATGTCGAAGGTGAGCTTGAGATCGTCAAGGAGTGCGTAGACCTCGTTGAGAGACTTCTTACCGAAGTTACGGATCTTGAGCAACTCACTCTCCGAGAAGGACACGAGGTCACCGAGGGTGTCGATGCCGGCAGCACGAAGGCAATTGAGCGCTCTGACGGACAGCATGTCCTCGGAGAGCTTAGTCTTCAGGAGCTGACGGAGACGCATCGTCTCCTCGTCGAAGGTGTCATTACCCTCCTCAGTCTCCAGATCGTACTCGATCGTCTCATCGTGGAAGAGTCTCAGGTGAGAGATCAGGACGTCTGCAGCGTCCACGAGCGCCTGCTTGGGCGACACCGAACCGTCGGTATCGATGTCGAGGAGTAGGCGGTCGTAGTCGGTCTTCTGACCCACGCGGGTATTCTCGACAGTCATCTTGACATTGAGGATCGGGGTATAGATCGCATCTATGGCGATACGCTCCGGGTCGTCGAAGGACTCGGCAATATCGTCAGAGGAGACCCAGCCACGACCCTTGTCGATGAAGAGCGTGAGATCAAAGGAGGCTGACTTATCGAGGTGGCAGATGATCTGCGACTTATTGAGCACCTCAAAATTGGTGAGCGGGGCGATGTCGCCGGCTGTCAATTGCTTCTTGTCCTTTCCACTGACCTTGATCGTCACCTGCTCATCGTCCTCACCCTGGATGATCTGCTTGAAGCGGACCTTCTTGAGATTAAGAATGATATTTGTCACATCCTCAACAACTCCGGGTATGGTGGCAAACTCATGAGCCACGCCGGAGATCTTGATGGAATTGATGGCAAAGCCCACGGGCGAGGAGAGGAGAATACGACGCAGAGCATTACCTAAGGTAAGACCGTATCCGGGCTCCAAAGGCTTGAAGTCTGCTCTCCCATGTGTGGGTGTCGACTCCGTGAAGACCAGCTTGTCTGGTTTTTGGAATACTAGTAAAGCCATATCACTGCTATTAAATGACTCGAAAGTCGGAAAGGATCAATTATTACTTAGAGTACAGCTCGATGATAGACTGCTCTACGATATTCTCAGGAATATCAGCGCGCTCGGGCACGTGGAGGAATGTACCTGCCTGTGCCGCACCATCCCAGGCGAGCCAGGAGTACTGGTTGTGTCCCAGACTCTGTACAGCCTCGCGGATGATCTCAAGATTCTTATCTCTCTCACGTACGCCGACGACCTGACCGGGCTGTACGGAGTAGGAGGGGATGTCTACCACCTTGCCGTCGACGATGATGTGGCGGTGATTGACGAGCTGACGAGCTGCAGCACGTGACTTAGCGAGACCAAGACGGAATACTACATTGTCGAGACGCTGCTCCAGCAACTGGAGGAGGACCTCGCCACGTACACCGGGCATACTGGAGGCCTTCTTGTAGTAGTTGCGGAACTGACGCTCCAGGACTCCATAGGTGTACTTTGCCTTCTGTTTCTCGCGCAGCTGATTACCATACTCGGATGCCCTACGGCGACGGGAGTTTCCGTGCTCTCCGGGAGGTGTTGTCTTCTTGCTCTTGACATTGCCAAAGACAGGCTCGCCAAACTTGCGATTGACCTTAGCTTTAGGACCTGTATATCTTGCCATGACTTATCTATTACTATTATGTGTGGATTATATGAGATCGATCGGTGGGATCCTCCAAGGGACCGGCACAGTGCTGCGCGTCGTCCCTGTATCTATCACTCCGCCAGAGCGGCAGAGGCACCGGCTTACCGGAGGGTAAGGTGCGCGACTCCTACAGGGACATTTCTCTTATCTACACTATGCTATCACTTATCTATGAGGGACACCTGTGACGATGACACGAGGTCATCGATCGCTCTCAGATCTCATCATCAGGGTTTGCGACGCTTGGGAGGACGGCAGCCGTTGTGGGGCATGGGCGTCACGTCGATGATCTCCATCACCTCGATGCCGGCGTTATTGATCGTGCGGATGGCACTCTCGCGACCGTTGCCGGGACCCTGTACATAGACCGTCACCTTGCGGAGACCGGCGTCGTGAGCCTTCTTGGAAGCATCCTCGGCAGCCATCTGAGCGGCGTAGGGGGTGTTCTTCTTAGAGCTGCGGAAGCCCATCTTACCGGCAGAGGACTGGCTGATAGCCTGACCCTGGTTGTTGGTGAGGGTGATAATGATGTTGTTGAAAGAAGAGTGGATATGAGCCTGACCGATGGCATCGACCTGGACCTTCCTCTTCTTGGCTGTTTGATTCTTTGCCATAAACTATAGATGACCGTGTTACTTGGTCGCCTTCTTCTTATTAGCGACCGTCTTTCTACGTCCCTTGCGGGTACGAGCGTTGTTCTTGGTCTTCTGTCCACGTACGGGAAGACCGTTACGGTGTCTGATACCGCGGTAAGAACCGATATCCATGAGGCGCTTGATGTCCATCTGCTGCGTACTGCGGAGGTCTCCCTCGACCTTGTAATTGGCAGTGATGTACTCACGGATAGCGGCAGCCTGATCGTCTGTCCAGTCCTGGACCTTGGTCTCGCGAGGCACCTCCGTCTTGTCGAGGATGGTGCGAGCTGCGCTGCGGCCAATGCCATAGATGTAGGTCAGTGCGATCTGTCCCTGCTTGTCTTGCGGTAAGTCTACACCTACTATTCTTATAGCCATATATTATAAAAACGTAAATGAGTGGATGTGTCTTAGTAGACTAAGATACCATCTGCCCAAGATTGTCGTCCTCATAATCCATGGGATCACACTCTCGCGAGTGCGTCGCCATCGGATTACTTCTGACGCATCTTGAACTTAGGATTCTTCTTGTTGATGACGTAGAGGCGTCCCTTACGACGTACAAACTTGCAGTCGTCGTCACGCTTCTTGATGGAAACTTTGACTTTCATCTCTTTTTGCTATAGTCTCAGGCGGTGAGCGACGTCGCCGCCAATAATTAGTGGTATGGAATGGATGGATGCTCGGCGTGATCCCCGGGGATACGCGTCCGGACCTCCGGAGCTACATGTAGGTCAAAAATCACCTATGCACAATGAGAGCGACTTATCCGAGGTCGTGCTGCCGGATCACTTGTACCGGTAGACGATGCGCCCCTTAGTGAGATCATAGGGGGACATCTCCACCTTCACACGATCGCCCGGGAGGATGCGGATGTAGTGCAGTCGCATCTTACCGGATATGTGTGCGGTGAGCTCGTGTCCGTTGTCCAGCTCTACCTTAAACATAGCGTTGGACAGAGCCTCCATGATTACACCATCTTGCTCTATTGCTGGTTCTTTTGCCATTATGCTTTCTCCTTGTTGTGTTATGAAATGTATCTCTCAATGATAAGAAATCCTTATGACTCTTGCAAGTCCCTCACTCAGAAGGTATCCCTGCCGATCACCTCGTAGATGTAGTCGAAGGTGCTCATCAGCTTGGCTCGTCCGTCGACCACAGCCATGCAGTGCTCGAAGTGAGCGGCCGGCTTGCGGTCCTTGGTGCGGACTGTCCAGCCGTCGTTGCTGATGAAGACGTTCTTACTACCGAGGGTGATCATCGGCTCGATGCAGATGCAGAGTCCCTCCTCGATCATGGGACCGGTCCCGCGGTGACCATAATTGGGGACATTGGGATCCTCATGCATGCCGCGTCCGATGCCGTGACCGACAAACTCGCGGACGACACCGTAGAACTTCGCCTCGCAGTGCTTCTGCACCGCCTCGCCGATGTCTCCGATGTGCTTGCCCACCTCTACCTGGTCAATACCAAGGTAGAGCGCCTCCTTGGTCGTATTGAGCAGATCAGCCACCTTAGGATCTATCTCCCCTACCGGGAAGGTAAAGGCGCTATCGCCGATGAAGCCGTCCAGCTCCGTACAGAGATCTACCGTGATGATGTCTCCCTCCCTGAGGATAATGTCAGGGCTGGGGATACCATGGACGACGATCTCATTGACCGAGGCACAGATGCTCCCCGGGAAGCCCTCATATCCGAGACAGGCGGGGTAGCCTCCATGGCTGATGATGAAGTCGTGCGCCACCTTATCCAGCTCTGCCGTACTGACCCCGGGTCGGATGTGCTTAGCCACCTCGGCGAGGGTGCGGCTATTGAGCTGATTGGCGAGATAGAGCTTATCGATCTCCTCTCGCGTCTTGAGGATAATATGATTGCGACGGATCATCTGTGTAAGGTGTTTCTATCTCTTGAGATCAGTGGTACATATTACCGTTGCGACCCTTGATGTGGGTTCCCTCGAGCAGTCCGTCATAGTGGTGCTGGAGGAGCATACCCTCGATCTGCTGCAGTGTGTCGAGGACCACGCCGACCATAATGATCAGAGAGGTGCCACCGAAGAACTGCGAGAACTGTGCGTCGATACCTGCGAGACGAGCAAAGGCGGGGAGGATGGCCACGATGGCGAGGAAGATGGCACCCGGGAGGGTGATCTTACTCATCACGTCATCGATGTACTCCTTGGTCGCCTTACCGGGCTTGATGCCGGGGATAAATCCATTGGACCTCTTCAGGTCGTCAGCGATCTGACCGGGATTGATCGTCACAGCGGTGTAGAAGTAGGTAAAGAGGATGATCAGGAGGGCAAAGATGAAGTTGTACCAGAAGCCTTGTCCCTGCAGGAACTGCTGCCAGAAGTGGGACACATTATTCCCGTAACCGATAAAGGTCAGCGGGATAAACATGATCGCCTGAGCGAAGATGATCGGCATCACGTTGGCAGCATTGATCTTCAGCGGGATATACTGACGAGCACCACCATACATGCGGTTGCCGACGGTCCTCTTGGCATACTGTACCGGGATACGACGTGTCCCCTGTACGAGCAGGATCGCTCCTACGATCACGATGAGGAGGAGCAGGATCTCAAGGATAAAGACAAAGAGTCCTCCGGAGACATTGAAGCGAAGTACAAACTCGCTCACCACTGCGGAGGGGAAGCGTGCCAGGATACCCACGAGGATGATGAAGGAGACGCCATTGCCGACACCTCGCTCGGTGATACGCTCACCCAGCCAGAGGGTCATCATAGAGCCGGCAGCCATATAGATCGTACTCCTGAAGTAAAACCAGAAGGTCGAGGGCATGGCAACGCCGACAGCAGCCAGCTGATTACGAAGGTTGATCAGATAGACCGGACCCTGGATCAGCAGGATGATAATGGTAAGGTATCTCGTCCACTGGCCCAGCTTACGCCGACCACTCTCACCCTCGCGCTGCATCTTCTGGATGCTGGGCACGACCATCGCCATCAGCTGGACAACGATAGAGGCAGAGATGTACGGCATGATGCCAAGTCCGAAGACAGATGCATTGCTAAACGCACCACCTGAGAACATGTCCAACAGCGCCATCAGTCCACCGCGTGTCTGATCGTGCAGCGCTGTAAGCGTCGACGGATCAATACCCGGGAGGACGATGGTGGTGCCAAGACGATAGAGGACGATGAGCCACAGGGTCGTCAGGATACGCTGACGCAGGTCATCAATCTTCCAGATGTTTCTTATCGTCTCTACAAACTTCATGGGATAAGTGTCTTAGGGTGAAATGTGAGGAGCAACAGATCAGGACAGCACCTCAGCGACACCGCCGGCCTTCTCGATGGCCTCCTTGGCGGATGCTGAGAATGCATGTGCGCGGACGGTAAGCTTCTGACTCAGCTCGCCATTGGCAAGGATCTTAACGGGGGCGGTGGAAGACTTCTTGACCAGTCCGGCAGCTACGAGCTCCTCCGGGGTGATCTCTGTGAGACCCTTCTTCTCCGCCAGGAGAGAGAGGTCACTCAGGCTGACAATATCGTACTCGCGGCGATTGGGAGAGTTGAAGCCCACCTTCGGCAGACGGCGCTGCAGAGGATTCTGACCACCCTCGAAGCCAAACTTCTTAGAGTAGCCTGAGCGGCTCTTGGCACCCTTGGTACCACGTGTAGAGCTATTTCCAAGACCGGATCCGGTACCGCGACCTACGCGCTTGCGTGCCTTGGTAGCTCCGGCAGCCGGTTTTAGGGATGATAAATCCATGACTTATATTGTATACTTATATATCGATTAAAAGACGTGTCGCTACTATCGTGGAGAGCCCTACCCTCTACTCAGTCATCCGGGCACCCCGGTGAGGGGCAAGGGAAGCGTCTCTCCATGTGAAGCTACAGGATCACTCCTCCACCACCTCTACGAGGTGACGGACGATGCGAAGGTTGCCCCTATTGACGGGTGTATCCTCGACGTCGATGATGCGATTGAGCTTACGGAGGCCCAGAGCATTGAGAGCGTCCTTCTGCGCCTTGGTGGCACGGATACGACTACGTGTTTGCTTGATTTTCATCGTCTTATTATTCCTTTGTAATAATCGTACTCGAGAGACATCTTGCTCTCAGATCAGCCCTTGAATACCTTCTCGACAGAGATACCACGGGTACGGGCGATGTCGAGCGGGCTACTGAGCTTGGAGAGGGCAAGGATGGTAGCCTTGACGACGTTGTGGGCGTTGGATGATCCGGTGCTCTTGCAGAGGACGTCGGTCACTCCGACCATGTCGAGCACGGCACGCATGGCACCACCGGCAACCACTCCGGTACCCTCGGATGCGGGGCGCAGCAGCACCTCAGCACCGGCAAAGCGGGCACTCACCTCGTGAGGGATGGTCCCCTTGTATACGGGTACCTGGATCAGGTTCTTCTTAGCTGCATCGGTACCCTTGGTGATAGCGGTGGAGGTATCGTTGGAGCGGCCGAGGCCGTAACCGATGACACCCTTACCGTCACCCACCACGACGATGGCAGCGAGGGAGAACGTACGTCCACCCTTGGTGACCTTGGAGACCCTATTGATGGCTACGAGACGACTCTCGAGCTCTATATTATTAGTAGAGGTTACTCTCTTCATTTCTTTATGCAATAGTTCTTGTGATCGATATCTCAAAAGACAAGCCCTGCCTCGCGAGCGGCATCAGCCAGCTCCTTGACACGACCATGGTAGAGGTAACCATTACGGTCGAAGACGACAGTCTTGACACCGGCATCAATGGCCTTCTTAGCGACGTCGCTACCTACCTGCTTGGCGATCTCACCCTTGGGAGCCTTGTCGGCGATCTTGAGTGAGCTGCTGGCAGCAAGAGTCTTCCCGGTAGTATCGTCGATCACCTGAGCATATATCTGGCGATTACTGCGGAATACCGACAGGCGTGGTCTCTCGGCAGTGCCGGAGATATTCTTGCGGACGCGCTTCTTGATCTTGAGTCTTCTTTCTCTTTTAGTAATCATACTTCTCTCTCTTCACTTGTTGTACTGACTTAGGCGCATGCATTACTTAGAAGCAGCGGCTGCCTTACCCGACTTACGACGGATGGTCTCACCGACAAACTTGATACCCTTACCCTTGTAAGGCTCCGGCTTGCGGAAGGAGCGGATCTTGGCGCACACCTGTCCGAGCAGCTGCTTGTCGCAGCTGGAGAGGGTGACGAGGGGAGCCTTATTGCGCTCCATCTTAGCCTCCACCTGGATCTCGGGGGCGAGCAGCATATAGATCGGGTGAGAGTACCCGAGAGAGAGCGTGAGGAGCTGACCCTGTGCCTCAGCACGGAATCCTACTCCGATGAGCTCCATGGTCCTCGTGTATCCCTCAGAGACACCGACGACCATATTGTGGATCAGCGAGCGTACGAGGCCGTGCTGGGCACGCTCCTCGAGATTGTCCGTGGCACGGGTGACATGCACCTCACCATCCTTCACCTCTACGGTGAGACGGGAGTCAAAGTCCTGGGTCATGGTGCCCTTGGGACCCTTTACGGTGACGACGTTGTCCTTGATAGATACCTCTACTCCGGCCGGGATGGCTATGGGAAGCTTTCCGATTCTTGACATGATGTATATCTTCTTCTTAGAGTTAGGTATTAGTAGACGTAGCAGATCACCTCACCTCCGATGTGGAGATCAGCTGCATCCTTATTGGTCATCACCCCCTTGGAGGTGGATAGTATGGCGATGCCGAGGCCATTGAGGACTCGGGGAAGGTCATTGGCGCCGACGTAGCGGCGGAGACCCGGACGAGAGACGCGACGCAGCGACTTGATGGCCGGAGCCTTGGTCGCCATGTCGTACTTAAGGGCGATCTTGATCGTGCCCTGATGCTTTGGATCCTCGTCATCAAACATGTAATTCAGGATATAACCCTTCTCAAAGAGGATCTTGGTCATCTCCTTTTTCATGTTGCTGGCAGGGATTTCCACCACACGGTGGCGTGCAGAGATTGCGTTGCGCAATCTTGTCAGATAGTCTGCAATTGGATCTGTCATAAGTAACTCATTAAATTGATCCACTCGTGTCCTGAGTTAGTGGGGATCACAAGCGGACAATATTTAACAATAGAGCACCGGATATGCCCGTCAACAGCTGTCCCACAGGGGATAGATGGAGTAGGCGTTACCCGACCTCGTATAGCCTTTTCACTCTGAAAAGTAGGCAAAGATACACAAAATCACCGACATAGTACAATCCCCACCCTCCTTTCCGAGAGCAAAATCCGGGGGCACCCCCCTTACCGCTATCGCAAAGGGCAAAATCTATTACCGGTAATAGTGATAACTAATACCGATATTAGTTATCAGTAATAGCGGTATTAGTTGCGACTAATATCGGTAATAGAGAAACGCCTGATCGACAGCACGTCCCCACTACCTCCCGGAGTCGGATGGACTAGAGGATCAGGAGGGATCTTCCGCCTTGCTCGACCCCTCCCACTTGTCCGACCCGTCCGACCCGTCCGACCCGTCCGACCTATCCCACTTGTCCGACCCGTCCGACCCGTCCGACCCGTCCGACCCGTCCGACCTATCCGACTTGTCCGACCCCTCCGACTTGTCCGATGTGTCTTACCCCCCCCAAAAAAAAGAAAAGGGCCCCCACAGTCGTAGTGACTGAGGGGGCCCTCTGGGTCTTTATGGTGCAGACCGGATCTTCCCTACAGGGAGGGGATCACCAGCTGGACTTCTTGACGCCGGGGATGAGTCCCTTGGAGGCCATCTCACGGAACTGGATGCGTGAGAGACCGAAGAAACGCATATATCCGCGGGGACGTCCGGTGATGCTGCAGCGATTGTGCAGGCGGACGGGAGAGGCGTTGCGCGGGAGCTTTTGCAGTCCCTCGTAGTCACCGGCCTCCTTGAGCGCCTGACGCTTCTCAGCGTACTTATCGACGAGCTTCTGGCGCTTTACTTCGCGCGCCACCATGGATTTCTTGGCCATAATTACTTGGTTGCTTTCTTGCTCTTGGTATTTTTCTTGAAGGGGAGACCAAACTCGCGGAGGAGTGCGTAGCCCTCCTCGTCGGTCTCGGCTGAGGTGACGATGGTGATGTTCATACCGAGGATCTTCGGGACGGTGTCCAGATTGATCTCCGGGAAGATGATCTGCTCATCGACACCGAAGGTGTAGTTACCACGACCATCCATGCGGGTCTCGAGACCCTTGAAGTCACGGATACGCGGCAGGGCGATATTGATCAGGCGGTCGAGGAAGTCGTACATCTGTCCGCGACGGAGGGTCACCATGGCACCGACGGGCATGCCCTTACGGAGCTTAAAGTTGGAGATGTCCTTCTTGGATCGGGTGATGACAGCCTTCTGGCCGGTGATCATCGCCAGCTCATTGGCTGCGATCTCGATGAGCTTCTTATCCTCGTGCTCGTCTCCGAGTCCGCGGCTGATGACGATCTTGACGAGATGGGGCACCTGCATGGTGGAGGTGTACCCAAATTCCTTCATCATCGCGGGGATGATCCGCTCCTTGTAGTCTTCCTTGATATTCTTAGCGATCGACATAGTAATCTCTATCTATATTAGTCCAGGACCTTGCCCGACTTAGCGACGCGCTGAGAGCGTCCATTGTCGTCCTTCTGACGATGGATACGGGTAGGCTTCTGAGTGTCGGGGTCGACAGGATTGAGCTTAGAGATGTGCACCGGTGCCTCTCTCTTGACCATGCCCCCCTGAGGGTTCTTGGCATTAGGCTTGGTGCGGCGTGTGATGAAATTGACGCCCTCGACGATGGCCGTCTCCTTGGAGGGGTTGACCTCCAGGACGCGACCCTTCTTGCCCTTGTCCTCGCCGGAATTGACGAAGACGTTGTCGCCCTTCTTTATGTGTAACTTTCTCATGATATTCTCTTATTTCTCTATAGGATGCTGAGTCTCACCGGGGGTGTCCCGGTCGCGCGAGGTGCTTAGAGCACCTCAGGCGCTAGAGAAACGATCTTCATATTGACGGCACGTATCTCACGAGCCACGGGGCCGAAGATACGGGTACCTCTCAGCTCACCTGAGGGAGAGAGGAGTACGCAGGCGTTGTCGTCGAAGCGGATGTAGGAGCCGTCCTCACGGCGGATCTCCTTCTTGGTACGTACGATGACGGCCTTGCTGACGGTGCCCTTCTTCATATCGGAGGAGGGGATCACGCTCTTGACGGTGACCACGATCGTGTCGCCTACGGAGGCGTAGCGACGGTGGGTACCACCGAGCACACGGATACAGAGGGCCTCGCGGGCACCGCTGTTATCGGTTACTGTCAGTCTGGATTCTTGCTGTATCATAACTCTGTCCTAAAAATGTCTTGTGGTGGTTAGTCGGTCGATTACTTCGCTCTCTCGACGATGTCGATGACTCTCCAGCGCTTGCTCTTAGACAGAGGGCGGGTCTCCATGATGCGTACGGTATCACCCTCGTGGCAATCATTAGCCTCATCATGTGCGTGGTACTTCTTCGTCTTGGCGATGAACTTACCATACAGAGGGTGCTTCTCCTTCCATCGTACAGCGACGACGACGGTCTTGTCCATCTTGTCGCTGACGACGACACCCTGTCTAACCTTGCGCAGGTTTCTGCTTGTCTCTTTTACTTCTTCCATGACCGCACTTAATTCTTAAGGGATTCATTGATTTCCTTCTCGTGGAGGATCGTCCGGAGACGAGCGACGAGTCGGCGCTGGTTGGTGATCTCTGTGGGACGATCCAGAGGCGTGACGCTGTGCTGCATGCGCAGCTGGTCGAGCTTGGTAGTCTCCTGCTTGAGGTGCTCTCTCAGATCCTGGATAGTGAGCTCTCTGATCTCTTGATTCTTCATACTACTATTCTGTGCTCTGAGTGATTACTTCTCAAAGTCCCTGCGGACGACGAACTTGGTATCGATGGGGAGCTTCTGAGCTGCGAGGCGAAGGGCCTCCTTAGCGATATCGTAGCTGACGCCATCGATCTCGAAGATGATGCGACCGGGCTTGACGGGAGCGACGAAGCCGACGGGATCTCCCATACCCTTACCCATACGTACGTCCAGAGGCTTCTTGGTGATGGGCTTGTCGGGGAATATCCTGAGCCATACCTGTCCCTTACGCTCCATATATCGGGTAAGGGCGATACGAGCGGCCTCGATCTGACGACCGGTGAGCCAAGTGGTCCCCATGGCTTTCAATCCGAAACTTCCGAAGGCGAGCTGGGTACCACGATGGGCGTTGCCCTTCATCTTACCCTTATGGACTCTCCGGAACTTGGTCTTCTTGGGTTGTAACATTATGCTGTATTATCTAGCCAATTCTTGATAAAATAACTTGGGGGTGCAGTATCCGATCCTTATGCTCTCTCTGTCTGCTGTCTGCATCCGTGGAGTGTCGGTGGATACTGCAGGAGCCACTCTTATGCCTGTGCTCCGCCCTCGGTCCTGCCGCCGCTGCGACGTCCTCCGCGTCCTCCGCGTCGTCCACCACGGCCACCGCCGCGACGTCCGCCGCGATCGTTACGTCCGCCGCGACCTCCGCGACCGCCCTCGTTGCGGGGCTGACTGAAGTCGAGCGTCAGGTCCTTCTTGCCATACACCTCGCCACGGCAGATCCATACCTTGACACCGATGGCTCCCACCTTGGTGTGAGCGGTCTCCATCGCGTAGTCGATATCGGCACGGAAGGTGTGGAGCGGGATGCGGCCCTCCTTGAAGGTCTCGCTGCGTGCCATCTCGGCGTTATTGAGACGGCCGTTGAGGAGTACCTTGACACCCTCGGCACCGGCACGCATGGCGTTACCGATGGCATTGCGGGCGGCACGGCGGTAATTGACACGACCCTCGATCTGGCGGGCGATGCTGTCGGCGACGATAGCAGCCTCCATGTCGGGGCGACGTACCTCGAAGATATTGATCTGGACCTCCTTGTCGGTGATCTTCTTGAGCTCCTCCTTGAGCTTATCCACCTCGCTACCGCCGGGGCCGATGATACGTCCGGGGCGTGCGGTGCAGATGGTGATGGTGATGAGCTTGAGGGTACGCTCGATGACGATGCGGGCGACGCCGCTGTCGGTCAGGCGAGCATTGAGGTAGGTGCGGAGCTTGTGATCCTCGTAGATTGTCTCAGCGACGTTAGCCTTCTTGCCAAACCACGAGCTGTCCCAGCCACGGACGATGCCGAGGCGATTGCTTATTGGATTAGTCTTTTGTCCCATGGAAGTTTACTCGTTAATAGCGTTATCACGTGCATCGACATAGATCGTCAGATTGCTTCTTCTCTTACGGACGCGATTGCCGCGGCCCTGAGCGCGGGCGCGCATCCTCTTGAGCGTAGGAGCCTCGTCGACGTAGATCTTGCTGATGTAGAGCTGCCCCTCGTCGGCGTGCTGCTCATTCTTCTGCTCCCAGTTGGCGACTGCACTCTTGAGAGTGCGGGCGACGTTCTCGGAGGCGCGCTTATTAGAGTATCTGAGGACAGCCAGTGCCCTATTGACCTCCATGCCACGGACCATATCGATCACGAGGCGCATCTTACGGGGAGAGGAGGCGATATTGGTCAGGCTGGCAAAGTATAGTGACTGCTGGGCGTCCTTGCGGGCCTGAGCAGATTCTTTCTTTCGATTACCCATAGTATTGTTCTATATGATTCGATTACCGGCCTTAGGATTTGCGATTACCAGTGTGCCCCTTGAAGGTACGGGTAGGTGCAAATTCGCCCAACTTGTGTCCCACCATATTCTCAGTAACGAATACGGGGATAAACTTATGTCCGTTATGTACAGCGATCGTATGACCTACGAAGTCGGGAGAGATCATCGAAGCACGACTCCACGTCTTGATGACATTCTTCTCGTTCTTCTCATTCATCTCCAAGATACGCTTCTCGAGCTTCACGCTGATATACGGTCCTTTCTTAAGTGAACGGCTCATATTCTGTATTCTCTATTTTTGTCTTGGTAAAAAGAGGCTTACTTCGTACCCTTGCTGTTACGCTTAGAGTGACGACGCTCGATAATGTACTTGGAGGACTGCTTCTTAGGACGACGAGTCTTAAGGCCCTTAGAGTAGAGGCCCTTGCGGCTCCTCGGGTGACCACCGGAGGCGCGACCCTCACCACCACCCATCGGGTGGTCTACAGGGTTCATCACGACGCCTCGGTTGTGAGGACGGCGACCGAGCCAGCGGCTGCGGCCGGCCTTACCGCTCTCCTCGAGGGAGTGCTCACCGTTGCTGACGCTACCGATGGTGGCGCGGCAGGCGGAGAGGATGCGGCGGGTCTCGCCACTCGGGAGGGAGATCACTACGTAGGTACCCTCACGCGAGGTGAGCTGTGCGAAGTTACCCGCACTACGTACCATCTTAGCGCCCTGACCCGGACGAAGCTCGATGTTGTGGATCACAGTACCGACGGGGATCTTACCCAGAGGCAGAGAGTTGCCTACCTCAGGCACCGCATTCTCGCCGCTCATGACGGTCTGGCCGACCTTGAGACCGGTGGGTGCAATGATGTAGGACTTGACACCGTCCGCATAGTAGATCAGAGCAATGTGAGCAGACCTATTGGGATCATACTCGATGCTCTTGACGGTAGCGGGGATGTCGTCTCTGCGACGCTTGAAGTCGATCAGGCGGAGCTTGCGCTTGTGACCACCACCGCGGTAGCGGACGGTCATCTTACCGGTGTTGTTGCGACCACCGGTGCTTCTCTTGCCGACTACAAGGGACTTCTCTGGTACGTTGGTAGTAACATCCTCGTGCGTACCAATAATTTTCTTTCTCTGGCCCGGAGTGGTGGGCTTCAGTTTACGTACTCCCATTGTCGTATATTAAATGTTACCGAAGAAGTCGATCGTCTCGCCTTCGGCAATCGTTACTATAGCCTTCTTATACGCCGGCTTGCGTCCCTCGACGAAGCCGTGCTTGGTATAGCGCGACTCCTTCTTACCGGAGTAGCGCATCGTATTGACCTTGAGTACATGGACGCCATAGGTCTCCTCGACAGCCTTGCGGATGTCGCTCTTATCGGCGCTGTACTGCACCTTGAAGCCATAGCGGGTAGGCATGGCATCGGTGATGTCGGTCTGTTTCTCAGTGATGAGAGGTGCGATCAGTATTCCCATGATATTCTTCTCTTACTAGTCTATTGATTACTTCTCCTCTCCGCTGAGCTGAGCCACGAGTGCCTTCAGTCCGCTCTCTGAGAAGACGAGGCGGTCAGCGTCGAGTACCTTGTAGGTATTGACGGAGACGGGCTCGGCAAAGGTCACATTAGAGATATTGGCACCGGACTTGCGCACTTGGTCATTGGCCTCGTGGAGGAGGAAGAGATCCTTCTTGTCCTCGATCTTGAGGGCCTTGAGGATGGCGACGAAGTCCTTAGTCTTGTAGGTGTCCATCGTGAAGTCCTCTACGACGACGATGGCGTTGTCCTTAGCCTTGTAAGTAAGTGCAGAGAGACGGGCGAGACGCTTGGTCTTGCGATTGACCTTCTGCTCATAATCACGGGGACGGGGGCCGAAGATCGTACCACCGCCGATCAGGATCGGGCTCTTCGTGTCACCACGACGAGCGCCACCGGTACCCTTCTGACGGAAGAGCTTGCGGGTGCTGTGTGCATTCTCACTACGCTCCTTGGTCTTAGCGGTCCCGCTGCGACGGTTGGCCATGTGGCTCTTGACGTCGAGGTAGATCGCGTGATCATTGGGCTCGATGCCGAAGATGGCATCATCGAGGGTCACCTTGCGTCCAGTCTCTTCACCTTTAATATTTAGTACGTTCAGTTCCATATCTTCTGTCTTACTTCTCGATTAAAAGGATGGATCCCTTAGCGCCGGGGACACTGCCCTTGACGACGAGGACGTTCTGCTCGGGCATCACCTTGATGACGCGGAGATTCTGGACGGTGACGCGGACGTTACCATCCTGTCCTGCCATGCGCATACCGGGGAGGACGCGAGACGGTGTAGAGCTCTGACCGATGGATCCCGGGGCACGGAGACGATTCTTCTGACCGTGAGTGGTCTGTCCCACTCCGCCGAAGTCGTGACGCTTTACGACGCCCTGGAAGCCCTTACCCTTGGAGATACCGCAGATGTCGACGAAGGGGGTATCCTTGAAGATATCCACCGTCAGCTCATCTCCCTCCTTAAGCTCCTTAGCATAATCCTTGAACTCGGCCAAGTGTCTCTTGGGTGCTGCTCCGGCCTTCTTGAAGTGACCCTGGAGGGGCTTCGTGACATGCTTCTCAGCGATGTCCTCGTAGCCTACCTGGACGGCGCTATAGCCATCCTTCTCCACAGTCTTGACCTGAGTAACGACGCAAGGACCGGCTTCGATAACAGTGCATGGGATGTTCTTCCCCTCGGCACTGAAGACGGATGTCATTCCGATTTTCTTTCCTAACAATCCTGGCATTTCAGTCTTGATTTAGTGAGTTAGTTGTTGGTTGTAATACTTATCTCGCGGAGCTTAGAGATCGGTCTTGATCTCGATATCCACACCGCTGGGCAGCTCAAGACGAGCGAGAGCGTCTACGGTGGAGGTATTGGCATTGACGAGATCGATCAGTCGCTTGTAGGTGCAGAGCTCAAATTGCTCACGGCTCTTCTTATTGACGAAGGTCGACCTATTGACCGTAAAGATGCGCTTGTGCGTCGGCAGTGGGATAGGACCGCGTACGGTCACTCCGGTCGTGTCGACAGCCTTCACGATCTTCTCGGCAGACTTGTCTGCCAGAGTATGGTCGTAGGACTTGATCTTGATCCTGATTACCTGATTCATGTGATTGACTATCGTAATATAGTGATGATTGTCTATTACTTCAAGAGGTCTGCACGACCGTGCTTCTCCTCGAGCACCTGCTTGGCAATGTTGGTGCTCATCGGCTCGAAGTGATCAAACTCCATCGTGCTGCTGGCACGACCACTGGAGATGGTGCGGAGATCGGTCACGTAACCAAACATCTCGGCGAGCGGCACGTGAGCCTTGACGATGCGGTCGTTATTCATCCCGGCGTCCATGCCCTGAACCATACCGCGGCGCTTATTCAGGTCGCCGATGATGTCACCCATGTAGTCCTCGGGGGTCACTACCTCGAGCTTCATGACGGGCTCCAACAGGATAGGAGAAGCCTCCTCGCATGCCTTCTTGAAGGCCTGCATCGCTGCCACCTCGAAGGAGAGCTGATCGGAGTCCACCGGGTGGAAGCTACCATCGAGGAGGGTCACCTTGAGGTGATCGAGAGGATATCCGGCGAGGACACCGCTCTGCATAGCCTTCTCGAAGCCCTTCTGTACGGAGGGGATGTACTCCTTCGGGACGTTACCGCCCTTCACGCTGTCCTCAAACTGCAGCGGAGTCTCTGCCTCGGGATCGCCAGGGCCTACCTCCACGAGGATATCGGCAAACTTACCACGACCACCGGTCTGCTTCTTGTAGACCTGACGGACCTGGACGGTATTGGCTATCGCCTCCTTGTAGCTTACCTGAGGACGACCCTCATTGGCCTCTACCTTAAACTCACGCTTCAGGCGCTCCACGATGATGTCGAGGTGGAGCTCACCCATACCGGAGATGATCGTCTGACCGGTCTCCTCGTCGGTGCGCACCTGGAAGGTCGGATCCTCCTCGGCGAGCTTCTGGAGACCGCTGTCGAGCTTCTCAGTGTCGGCCTGGGTCTTAGGCTCTACGGAGATACTGATCACCGGATCGGGGAAGGTGATAGACTCCAGCAGGATCGGCTCAGCGTCCGGGTCGCAGATGGTGTCACCGGTGCGGATGTCCTTGAAGCCCACACCTGCGCCGATATCACCGGTGTCGATGGACTCCATCGGGTTCTGCTTATTGGAGAACATCTCGTAGAGACGGCTGATACGCTCCTTCTTCTCCGTACGGCTGTTGTAGACGTAAGAGCCGGCATCGAGGTGACCAGTGTATACTCTGAAGTAGCAGAGACGACCAACGTAGGGATCGGATGCGACCTTGAAAGCAAGAGCCGTCAGGGGCGAGTCGTGCTCCACGGTGCGGGTGATCTTCACGCTCTCGTCCAGGGGATCTGTACCGGTGATGGTATCCTGGTCGATCGGACTGGGGAGGAAGGCGCAGATCGCATCGAGAAGCGGCTGCACGCCCTTGTTCTTGAAGGAAGAGCCACAGATGACGGGATTGATCGACAGGTCGAGTGTACCCTTGCGGAGAGCAGCGAGGATCTCATCCTCGGTGACGGTGGAGGGATCCTCCAGCATCTTCTCCATGATACCGTCGTCAACATCGGCAAGAGCCTCGAGCATCGACTCACGCCACTGCTCAGCCTCCTCGAGGAGCTCAGCGGGGATCTCCTCCACCTCGTAGTCTGCTCCCATAGTCTCATCGTGCCAGTAGATGGCGCGCATGCGGATCAGGTCGATAACGCCCTTGAAGTTCTCCTCCGCACCGATGGGCAGCTGGATTGGCACTGCATTGGCACCGAGCATATCACGCATAGACTTGACAGCCTTCAGGAAGTTGGCGCCGCTACGGTCCATCTTATTGACGTAGCAGAGACGGGGTACGCCATACTTCTCAGCCTGACGCCATACGGTCTCGCTCTGCGGCTGTACACCGGCTACGGAGTCGAAAGTCTCGATGGCACCGTCGAGGACGCGGAGAGAGCGCTCCACCTCAGCGGTAAAGTCGACGTGTCCGGGAGTGTCGATCAGGTTGAGCTTATACTTCTTATCCCTATAGGGCCAGAAGGCGGTGGTGCACGCGGAGGTGATGGTGATACCACGCTCCTGCTCCTCCTCCATCCAGTCCATCGTAGCGGCACCCTCGTGCACCTCACCGATCTTGTGGATCAGTCCGGTGTAGTAGAGGATACGCTCCGAGGTGGTAGTCTTACCGGCATCAATGTGGGCCATGATACCGATATTACGTGTTAGTTCCAGGTGATTCTTTGCAGCCATTGTGACTTCTTTCTTACTTATATAGGTTTGTGTGTATTACAGACGGAAGTGAGCGAAGGCACGGTTGGCCTCAGCCATGCGGTGGATGTCCTCCTTACGCTTGAAGGCTCCACCCTGCTGATTGTAAGCGTCCATGATCTCAGCAGCGAGCTTCTCTGCCATGGTCTTACCACCTCTCTTGCGGGCAAAACCGATGAGGTTCTTCATGGAGATGGACTCCTTACGCTCCGGGGTGACCTGGGTGGGCACCTGGAAGTTGGCTCCTCCGATACGGCGGCTCTTCACCTCTACCTGAGGGGTGACGTTCTCGAGAGCCTGCTTCCAGATCTCGAGAGGGGTCTTCTCCTCCTTGGACATCTTATCCTTGACGATATCCAGAGCGTTGTAGAAGATCTTGAAGGAAAGGTTCTTCTTTCCGTCAAGCATCATGTGATTGACGAACTTCGTCACCTTCTGATCACCATAGACGGGATCAGGAAGGATAGCCCTTTGTTTCTTGGAAAATTTTCTCATTTCTCGTAATTGGTATGACTTACGCTCTCTTACCCTGCTGCGCTCCCTCTCAGCGGAGGTCTGCGAAGCAGAAGCTCCAGAGCCATGGGGACAGGCGTGACACCGTGATACTGACGGATCACAGAGCAAGTGGGCTCCCGGGCGGCATCCCATTCCGATGCCCGTCACTTTTATACCCGGGGTACCTGCGCCGGATCACCTCAGTGATGAGCGCGCTGCTCCCTATATGTTCTCTTCTAAGTATGGGATGAGGTCCCTTATCATCTACGGTCGGACCCTCAGGTCCTCCCATCCAGACATCATCCGCCTACCGACCGGACATTGGCTTCTCTTCGTCCTGACTAACCTCCACATCCGGGACTCTTCCCGATGCTTCGCAGGTCCGTCCTGTCTCCGCAATACCTTGCTACCTACCGACAGCATCCTCTGTACGCGAGGATGGGACTCCGATACTATAGCAGCGCCACGTCTCACATGGGAGACCTCGGCCATGATCGGGTGTACGATCTGTCTCAGATACGATCGGCACACCGCCGCTATTTCATTAAGTCAGAGAGTGTGATGGAGATTATACTACAGACACTTCCTCGATCTTACTCGCCGGGGTCCTTCGGCTTAGCCTGCCTACTCCCGGTAGGACCATATCTATGGTCGTTCTCGATCGCAGTGCTCTCACGCTGCTCTCCTTTGCTAGATTATACGCTCCTCGCTCTCTGTCGCGATCCACTGACCGGACACCGCAGCTCTGCGGGGGAGGGGAGGATGATAGTGGGGTCGAAGGGTTCGCCGCTCGGCTTACTTCTTCTCCTTAGGTCTCTTCACGCCGTACTTGCTACGACGCTGCTTGCGATCCGTTACGCCGCCGGTATCGAGAGTACCGCGTACGATGTGGTAGCGCACGCCGGGGAGATCCTTCACACGACCACCACGCACGAGCACGATGGAGTGCTCCTGGAGGTTGTGACCCTCACCGGGGATATAGCAATTGACCTCCCTGCCATTCGTCAGACGGACACGTGCCACCTTCCTCATCGCTGAGTTAGGCTTCTTAGGGGTCGTGGTGTAGACCCTGACACAGACGCCGCGACGCTGGGGGCATCCCTGGAGAGCCGGGCTCTTACCCTTCTCCTGGAGGCTCTTGCGACCACTACGGACTAGCTGTTGAATTGTTGGCATCTTGCTTTAATATAAAACCTATAATCGATTCATCGCCCGCCATCACGCACTTTACCGGCGTGACTGCCAGGCTGTTTCTCGCTTGCAACGGGGCGCACCCCACCGCTTCGGAGTGCAAAGGTACGAAATACCTTCCTCTATTACAAGTCTATCAAGCTCTTACACGTCGCCCCACCAGGGGTGACGCATTTGAGTTTTATATCGAAGAAGTGATAATCCCTGTAGCTGTGCAATCCCGTCGACTGATCCCTCACCTGCTGCTACTGCCTGCCGATCCCGCAGGGGCGAAGCCCTGGAGGGATCATCGCTTTTTAGACCGGGTGTCGAGGCACGAAGTGCCGAAGCCCCCGGAAAGAAGACCCGGGTAAAGATATACGACCCCGCAAGGGTGTCGCACTTACCAGTTAGTCATTCAGTGCGACACCCTACGGAGTCGCGGGTTCGCACGCAATGACAGATCCACGGGTCATCGGGGCTACGCCCCTCGACGATCATGTGACAAACTTACAGCTAAAAAGCGAGCGCCCCTTGCGGTTCGCTCCAACAGTGCAAATATAGCACCCCCACCGGGAGGAGTTGTCTCTCAGAGTCTCTAGGTGTCTCTTCATGTCTTTTCCTGAACAAAAGTGCGTCTCCTTCGACTTCGTCACCTCGAGCGTTGATGTGCAATAAGCGCACGCATTAGACCTCGACCCCTTGCGGGTCACCGGAAAAGAGGATTTCTGCTCGGCGACCCGCAAGGGGTCGAGGCCTAATGCGTGCGCTTATACATCGGTCTTCGGCACTTCGTGCCTCGACCGATGCCTATGGAACGGGCATCCTTGCGGATGCCGATATGCTATCAGAGCCTAGTATATTTGGCAGAACGTCCGACTCGTCCAATGCCCCCCTCAACGATCATGTGGTAAACTTACAGCTATGAAAAACAGACCCCAGGGGTGACGCATTTGAGAGACACCGTAGCCATTCATCTAATTGTGAATAGTGGGGAACGAAGCACCCCTTGTGGGTGCCCGTTTTTTAGCCACGTGGTCGAGGGGCGTAGCCCCGAAGACCCGTGGACCAGGCAACGCAAGCAATCCCGCGACCCCGCCAGGGTGTCGCACTTACCAGTCAGGCAATAAGTGCGACACCCTGGCGGGGTCGTATATCTTTACCGGGGTCCTCTTTCCCGCGGTCTTCGGCACTTCGTGCCTC
>NZ_AQWR01000011.1 GCF_000375645.1 Porphyromonas bennonis DSM 23058 = JCM 16335
GCAACGCCTGACCCCCGGGTCGTCGGGGCTACGCCCCTCGACCCGGGGCTAAAAAGCGGGCACCCCTGTCGGGGTGCATCGTTCACCACTCTTCACAATGAGTGGAGTGGCTCCTGTAACGCTTAAATGCGTTACCCCTGGAGAATCGGGGACAGTCTGTCGTCCAAATTTGCTAAAGATTGGTAAGTTTGTGGATGATGGGAAGGGTGGAGCCTTCGCACGATCAATCAATGGACTATATACAACTTCGGCAATGAAAGATTTCTTCAAAATGGTAGGCGCATCCTGTCTGGGATTTGTGCTGGCCAATGTGGTAGTCATCATCCTCTCGATGCTCATCCTCGGGGCGATGATCGGCGGTATCACCGACCTGATCAAGAGCAATAAGACCAAAACAGAGGTGTCCCTCTCCTCCGGCAGTGTCCTGCTGCTCGACCCTATAGGCGAGATCGCAGACACCTCCGCGGACGACGCCTTCACCTCGATCCGCTCCCTGGGTGGAGACAATAGCAAGAAGAGCTACACTCTCCCTGAGATCGTCGGTGCGATCGAGGAGGCGCGGTCCAATGCGAAGGTGGATGCCATCGTGCTGAGACTGGACAAGTGTTTCATGAGCTTTGACACCGCACAGGCGATCCGTGACGCACTGCTGCGCTTCAAGGAGGGTGGCAAGCCGATCTACGCTTATGGTAAGGCTTTTACCCTCGGCAATTACTACATCTCCTCCGTGGCGGATAAGGTCTACGCCGGTCCGGAGGCAATGATGGCGCTGTCGGGTCTGAGCTCGCAGATCCCCTTCTACACCGGTCTCCTGCAGAAGCTCGGGGTGAAGTTTCAGATCTTCAAGGTCGGTACTTTCAAGAGCGCCGTGGAGCCCTATATGCTCGACCACATGAGTGAGGCCAATAGGCTGCAGACGCAGACTTTCTTAGACGGTCTCTGGCAGGGTACGGTGAGCGAGATGGCTGCCTCGCGCGGGATCGATGAGTCGGTCTTCCACCGCTACGCTGATGAGGGACTCTTCATGAGCCGCATCGATACCGCCTTAGTGTATGGGCTGGTCGACTCGCTCGTCTACGAGACCGACATCGAGCAGGTACTTGCCTCCAAGATCTACGACGATGAGGATGAGGACGAACTGGACGAGGTGCGGGCAGACCTGGTACTCAATGCGCGCAAGCCGGTGAAGTCTGTGAATAAGATCGCCGTCGTCTACGCCGAGGGCAATATCGTGGATGGTCGTCCGGCGAGTGACAACCCCTTTGCCACTCAGTCCAAGCTGATCGACCAGCGTATCGCCGACAAGCTCCACGAGCTTGCCGATGACGACGACATCAATGCCGTGGTGCTGAGAGTCAACTCCGGTGGCGGCTCCGCCTCTCAGTCGGAGCTGATCTGCCGCGAGGTGATCCGGCTCAAGGAGCAGAAGCCGATCGTCGTCTCTATGGGCGGTATGGCTGCCTCGGGTGGGTACTACATCTCGTCCAATGCGAGCGAGATCATTGCCGGGCCCTACACGCTGACCGGTTCGATCGGCATCTTCGGCATGTTCCCCACCTTCAAGGGTACAGCGGACAAGCTGGCACTCACCTTTGACACCGTGAAGACGAATAATATGTCAGACTTCGGTGACCCCATGCGCGAGATGCGCCCCGAGGAGCAGGCACTGATGCAGAAGTATGTGGAGGAGGGGTATGACCAGTTCCTCACCCGCGTCTCGGAGGGGCGCGAGATGACGAAGGCGCAGGTCGACTCGATCGGTCAGGGTCGGGTATGGCTCGGACAGGACGCCCTTCGTCTCGGACTTGTCGACAAGCTCGGTACCCTTGATACGGCGATCCGGGAGGCTGCCCGACTCGCCGACCTGGACGACTACAAGGTGGTTGATATGGTGGAGAAGGAGGACTTCTGGTCGTCCCTCTTCGGTACCAGCATAGAGACTCGCCTGCGGATGATGACCGCCAGCCGGGAGGATCGACTGATGGAGTACGCCGCCCGGATGCTGGACAGCCAGATGGGTGTCCGCGCTCAGGTGCCGTACGAGCTGCAGGAGGGCCTCTGGATGAGCAAGCCCCGGGAGAGCAGTCTCGTGCCGGCTCTGCTGCGGTAAGGATAAGGATAAGCGTCACTCGTCGTGAGGATCGGAAGCCACAATATCCTACTCAAGGTTCCCGCCCTGCTCTATGGGTGGGGCGTAGGGGTGCGCAACTTCCTCTACGATGAGGGTATGCTCAAGGGGTACAAGTCCTCCATCCCCGTCATCTGCATAGGCAACGTCGCTGTCGGGGGGACAGGCAAGACGCCGCATGTGGAGCGGGTGATCCGGATGCTTCGCGACGAGTATCGGATCGCCGTGCTGACTCGGGGCTATGGTCGGTCGGGCAAGGGACCTGTGGTGGTCTCGGCCACGGATGATGCCTCGAGGGTGGGAGACGAGCCGCTTCAGATCAAGCGGAAGTTTCCCGAAGTGATCGTCTACGTCGATGGTGATCGGAAGCGGGCGCTGCAGAGTCTGGAGCTGATGCCGGAGGAACTGCGCCCCGACGTGGTAGTGATGGATGACGGATTTCAGCACCGGGCGGTGATCCCTGCCTACAGCATCGTCCTCACCGCCTACGACCGTCCCTTCACGCGCGACAGCTACATGCCCTATGGTACGCTTCGTGACGATCCCTCCTCGGTGGATCGGGCGGAGTCGATCATCGTCACCCACACACCGGACGACTGCAAGCCGATCGACCTGAGGATGATGATGGGCGAGCTTCCGCTCAAGGACTACCAGGATGTCTACTTCAGTCGTCCCATCTATGGCGCCGTGACCCCCCTCTTTGACACTGATCAGCCTGCACCGCTCCCGACTTGCGAGTCACGTGTCTCCGCCGTTGCAGGTATTGCCGACCCGGACCACTTCTTCGACAAGGTGCGGGAGCTCTATCCGGAGACGGAGGAGCTGATCGTGTACGACGACCACCACAGCTACGACGAGGATGACCTGGAGGAGCTTAGGGAGCTGATCCGAGAGCCGGACTGCTTCCTCATCACTACGGAGAAGGATGGGATGCGGCTCCTGAGCCACGCCGACAGCCTTACGCCCGAGGAGCGCAGCCGGATTCTCTACCTCCCGATCGAGGTAAGTCTGTCGCCGAAGCAGGAGCGGCGGTTCCTGGAGCGGCTGCACCGGGCGATCAAGAATAACGGACTCCACCTCTGACCCCACTTTTATCCCATTTACCCATGTCTACGACCATTCGGATAGTGAATAAGAGCGGACACCCGCTCCCCACCCACGCCACAGCCGGATCTGCCGGGCTCGACCTCCGTGCCGCTCTCGAGGAGCCGGTGACGCTGGAGCCACTCGATCGCGCGCTGATCCCGACCGGGCTCTACTTCGCCATCCCGGCGGGGTACGAGGTACAGATACGCCCCCGCAGCGGACTTGCGATGAAGCACGGCATCACGGTGCTCAATACCCCCGGCACCATCGACAGCGACTACCGTGGAGAGATCCGCGTGGCGCTGATCAACCTCTCCCGTGAGCCCTTTACCATAGAGCCGGGAGAGCGGATCTGCCAGATGGTCCTCGCCCGCTATGAGCAGGTGGAGTGGGTCGAGACCGAGCAGCTGGACGATACTGACAGGGGCGAGGGCGGCTTTGGTCACACCGGTCGCAACTGACAGCGTAGGAGATAGTCGGGCGGTCTGGTACCCTTTTTGCATACCCAAGGATGCCGACCGCCCCTCTTGTGTGCGGTCACGTAAGAGACAATAGTATTTTATCGAGATATGAAGGAGAATAAGAAGCATAAGAAAGACCCCCACCAGGAAGATCCGGTGGAGCAGGTAGAGCAGCAGGAGACCCCTACAACCGACGAGGAAATGGCTGCTCCCGAGCCCAAGGGAGAGGAGGAGTCCAAGGTGGACGACCTGCTCGACAAGTACGCCGAGCTGCAGGACAGCTATCTGCGACTGAGGGCAGAGTTTGACAACTACAAGAAGCGCACCCTCCGCGAGAAGTCCGACCTCATGAAGTATGGCGCGGAGCGCACCGTGGTGACGATGCTCGACGTGCTGGACGACTTCGATCGCGCCGTCGAGAGCATGGATCAGGCGGCCGACGTCGATGCGGTGAAGGAGGGTGTCCTACTGGTGAGGGACAAGTTCATCAGCGCCCTCCGCTCCGAGGGCGTGCATGAGATGGAGGTACAGGGCGTCGACTTTGACCCCGAGCTGCATGAGGCTGTCGCCATGAGCGACGGCACGGAGGAGCAGAAGGGGAAGATCATCGACTGCGTCCTCAAGGGCTACGTGCTCAATGACAAGGTGATCCGCCATCCTAAAGTGGTGGTCGGCAAGTAAGAGATATGGCGACGAAGAGAGACTACTACGAGATACTGGGGCTCACCAAGGAGGCCTCGGCCGATGAAATCAAGAAGGCGTACCGGAAGACTGCCCTCAAGTACCATCCGGACCGCAATCCGGGCGACAAGAGTGCCGAGGAGAAGTTTAAGGAGGCCGCCGAGGCTTACAGCGTCCTGAGCGACCCGGAGAAGCGTCAGCGGTATGACCAGTTTGGTCACGCCGGTGTGGACGGTGCCGCCGGTGCGGGAGGCTTCGGTGGCGGAGGCATGTCGATGGAGGACATCTTCAGCCAGTTTGGCGATCTCTTCGGAGGCTTTGGCGGTTTTGGTGGCTTCGGAGGCTTTGGCGGAGGCGGCGGCAGCTACAGCCGTCAGATGCGCGGATCTGACCTGCGCATACGGGTTCACCTCACTCTGGACGAGGTGCTCAAAGGGACGACGAAGAAGCTTAAGATCAAGAAGCAGGTCCCCTGCGAGCACTGCCACGGCTCCGGCGCGGAGAGCCCGAGCGACGTCGTCACCTGCCCCACCTGTCAGGGATCGGGTACGGTGATCCGGACCCAGGAGTCCTTCTTCGGACAGATGCAGACTCAGAGCGTCTGTCCCACCTGCCACGGCACCGGCAAGGAGATCCGGAAGAAGTGCTCTCACTGCTCCGGTCAGGGGGTAAAGTCGGGCGAGGAGGTGCAGGAGATCCGCGTCCCCGCCGGCGTCGAGGATGGCATGCAGATGCGCATCCGAGGCGGTGGCAATGCGGGACCCAATGACGGCGTGAGCGGCGACCTGATCGTCGAGTTTGCCGTCCGCTCCGATGAGCGCTTTGTCCGCCACGGCAGCGACCTGCTCTACAGCCTTCTCCTGCCGATCGACGAGGCGATCCTCGGTGGCAAGGTGATCGTGCCGACCCTCGAGGGGGATGTCAAGGTGACGATCAAGCCGGGGACACAGCCGGGAGAGATCCTACGACTGCGCAATAAGGGACTGCCCTCCGTCGATGACGCCCGGAGGGGAGACGAACTGATCTCCATCCAGGTCCACATCCCCTCACGTCTCAGCGGCGACGACCGCAAGTTGGTGGAGCAGATGGCGACACGGTCGGCATTTCACCCCACGGAAGCGGACCGCAAGGCACACGCCTCCAAGCAGCGCAGCCGTATGGAGCTGTAAAGGGTCGCGAGACAAGTGTCAGAGAATCAGCTCCCGGACTAATACAGGTAATAGAAATTTCCCTCCCCTGTAAGGCATCAGCACATCAGGGCTGACGCACTTGAGCTCATCGTGAAGAGTAAGGACCGATGCGCCCCTGCGGGTGACCGCATACCATCTACTTACTGGCGCCCCACCATAATCCCAAGGATGAGGATCACTCGGCCGCGTGGCACCCCGGCAGGGGTGCTCGTTGTTTAGCCCGGATGTCGAGGGGCGCAGCCCCGAAGACTCCGGGTTACGATGGGGCTTTAACCCAGCGACCCCGCTAGGGTGTCGCACTGATTGCCTGACTGGTAAGTGCGACACCCTGGCGGGGTCGGATATCATTCCCGAGGTCGTCTTTCCCGGGGTCTTCGGCACTTCGTGCCTCGACACCCGGTCTAAACAACGATGATCCCTCCGGGGCTGCGCCCCTGCGGGATCAATAGGCGGAGAGGCGCTCAAAGAGTTGCTTTCTTCTCAGTTGTAAAGCTCAAATGCGCCACTCCGGATCAGCGCATAGGGGGGGCGATCCCTTTGGGGTCGGTAAGAGCAGCTCTCGCTGCACGATGAACGAAAAAAGGCGGGCACCCTCCACACCGGAGGATGCCCGCCTTTTTCTTTTATCCTAATAGAGAACTTACTTCTCGATCGCTGCGATGCCGGGAAGCGTCTTGCCCTCGATAGCCTCGATGAGTGCGCCGCCACCGGTGGAGACGTAGCTCACCTGGTCAGCGAGGTGGTACTTATTGATCGCCGCTACGGAGTCGCCACCGCCGACGAGGGAGTAGGCGCCGTCCTTCGTCGCCTCAGCAACCGCCTTAGCAACCGCCTCGGTGCCCTTGCCGAACTTGTCAAACTCGAAGACCCCCGCAGGACCATTCCAGAGGATTGTCTTAGACTGCAGGATCACCTCACGGAAGAGCTCGATCGTCTTGGGACCAATGTCCAGACCCTCGCGATCATCGGGGATGTCGTTGCAGGGGACGACCTTGCTGTCAGCATCGGGAGCGAAGTCTGTGGCTGCGACGCAGTCGGCGCCGAGTACGAGACGGACGCCATTCTTCTTGGCCGTCTCCTCGATCTCGCGCGCCACGTCGAGCTTATCCTCCTCTAAGAGAGACTTGCCGACCTTGCCGCCACGAGACTTCATAAAGGTGTAGGTCATGCCGCCCGTGAGGATCAGGTTGTCCACCTTGCCGAGGAGATTCATAATCACGTCGATCTTTGTGGATACCTTGGAGCCACCGAGGATGGCGGTGAAGGGGTGCTTGGCGTTATTCAGGATCTCATTGACCGCATTTACTTCCTTCTGCATCAGGTAGCCAAACATCTTGTGCTCCTCATCGAAGTAGTCGGCGATCAGCGCCGTGGAGGCGTGGGCGCGGTGAGCGGTACCGAAGGCGTCATTGACGTACACCTCGGCGAGGTCTGCCAGCTCCTTGACAAATCCCTTCTGGCTCGCCTTGACAGCCTTCTTGGCAGCTGCGGTCTCCTCCTCGGAGGCGTCCTTGGGGAGTCCCATCGGCTTGCCCTGCTCCTCAGCGTGGAAGCGAAGGTTCTCCAGGAGGAGCGCCTCGCCGTCCTTGAGCTCCATTGCCATCCGCTTCGTCTCCTCACCGACGCAGTCGGGAGCGAGCTTCAGGTCCACGCCGAGCAGCTCAGAGACGTGGGATAGGATGTTCTTCATGGAGAGCTTGGGGTCGGCGCCGGTCTTCGGGCGACCGAGGTGGGATGCGATGATGAGCCGACCGCCGTCACCGATGACCTTCTTGAGGGTGGGGAGGGCGGCACGGATGCGGGTGTCGTCCGTGATCTGGAGATTATCGTCCAGAGGGACGTTGAAGTCGACACGCACGAAGACGCGCTTACCGCCGAAGTTGTAGTCTTGGATCTTTGCCATAGCTATAGGGTTTATTAGTGTATTGATCTCTTTCTTACCCTACAAATTTAGTAATTTCTTGGGGAATAAAGGGAAGGGCTATCCTATCGTGAGGATTGTCCAAAGGTCGTGGTACATTTGTCCATGCTTCAGGAAATCATCGATAACTTCAATCATCTGGGCGCCTCCAGTACGCCCTTCTACTTCCTCATCAATTATCGGGGGGATAGCTGCTACATCGATCGTATTGACCGGTCGGGCGAGACGCCATTTTTCCTCTCCATAGAGGGTCGGGCGAATCGTCCGCCGGAGAGCCTGCCCTACGACGGCTCACCGGCACCGCTGACGCTGACCGCTCACCCTGAGAGCTATGACCGCTATGCGGAGCGCTTTGCCGTGATCCGAGAGGGGCAGCTGCGGGGGGACTCCTTCCTCGCCAATCTGACGCTCCGGACGGCAGTAGACTTCGCCGGAGACCCGCGTGAGCTGCTGAGCCGGGTGCGGACGAAGTACTGCGCCTGGCTGCCGGGGCACTTCCTCTGCTTCTCCCCGGAGATCTTTGTCCGGATCTCCTCCGACGGGGTGATCAGCTCGTATCCGATGAAGGGGACGATCGACGCCACGCTGCCGGATGCGGAGCAGAGGATACTCTCTGACCCTAAGGAGCAGGCTGAGTCGGCGACGATCGTCGACCTGATACGCAACGACCTCTCTTCGGTGGCGGAGCATGTGCGGGTGGAGCGGTACCGCTACATCGATCGCGTGGAGACGCGGGGCGGAGCGCTGCTGCAGGTCAGCTCGGAGGTGACGGGACAGCTGCCCTCGGGATGGCAGGGAGAGCTGGGCACCATCCTGAGCAAACTCCTGCCGGCGGGGTCGATTACCGGAGCACCTAAGGCTGCCACGCAGGCGCTGATCGCACGAGCGGAGCAGCATGAGCGGGGCTTCTATACCGGGATCTGTGGTTTCTTCGACGGAGAGAGTCTCGATACGGGCGTAATGATCCGCTTCATCGAGAGGGATGGCGAGCACCTCTACTACCACGCCGGCGGCGGCATCACGATCAATAGCGACTGCCGCAGTGAGTACGAGGAGGTGATCGAGAAGATCTACTTACCCCTATGACCTACTACATTGAGACCATAGGCGTGGAGGAGGGCGACCGGATGCCCCTGGCAATGTATCACCTCCGTCGGGTGAGCGAGACACTGTGCGGGGTGCCGCCCTTCCTCTCGTCTGAGGAGCAGCTGAGAGCGCTTCTCAGGGCAGCTCGACCGGAAGGGGCAGCCGCACCGCTCAAGATGCGCATCGTCTACTCCTCGGTCGGGATCGACGAGGTGACCGTGACCCCTTACACCTACGACATACGCACGGTCAGGAGACTGCAGCTCTACCGTGTGCCGGACGGCTATCGGTACGACCGTAAGTACCTCGACCGGACACTCCTTGACCGCATCGCCTCTTCGCTACCCGATCACGAGACGGTGGCTCTCCTGATCCGTGGAGATCGGGTCACCGACACCACCTTTACCAATATCTGTCTGCGGAGAGCAGGGCGGTGGGAGACCCCCGACCGCCCACTCCTGGAGGGGACTCGCCGGCGCTCCTACCTGGAGTCTGGTGAGATCAGTGCCGTTTCCGTGACGATAGACGATCTCCTCGCTGGACGCTGGAGCGAGATCTCGCTCATCAATGCCCTCAATCCCCTCGGTCGCCTGATCCTCCCGGTCACCGCTATACGTGGTCCCATCATCGAGGGGTGGTCATAGTGTGATAAAATGTGTACCTTAGGGGGCTGATCGAGGTATATTCGACCAGCCTGCAATAATCTATCTAACGTATATTTGAGCCATGGACTTGAATCCCACAGACATGAATACCGCTCCCCAAGACGAGGAGCAGAAGACCATCACCGGAGCAGAGGCAGAGCCGACCGGAGAGACCCAGACCACCGAGACCGTAGAGACAGAGGAGGCTGAGGTCCCCGAAGCTGAGCCTGCCACAGAGACGACCCCGACGGAGGAGAAGATCGTCACACCCGACGAGGGTGAGCCCGATGAGCAAGATGAGGAGGATGAGTCCGAGGAGAGCGAAGAGGGTACACGGAAGCCCCGTACCGATCTCTCCAAGCTCAGTGGCGACGAGCTCTATGAGGCGATCAATGCCATGGTCGAGGGTGGTACCGTCCCGACACAGCGCGATATGCGTCGTCTCGAGCGCCAGATGATGCCTAAGGGCGGCGTCACCCCTGCGCCTGCCGCTGAGGAAGGTGCCGAGACAGAGTCGACCCCTGAGGACGAGGCAGCGATCCGCTTCATCAACCTCAAGACCCGCGCACAGAAGCTCCGCAGCGAGCAGCGCGAGCAGGAACGGTCGGAGCGGGAGGCCAATCTTGCCGCCAAGAGACAGCTGGTCGAGCGACTGAGAGAGCTCCTCAGCCCCACCAATACGATGAATCCGATCACCCTTCGCAACGAATTCTTCAACATCCGTCACTCCTGGAGCGAGGTCGGTCGTGTCCCCGATAACGATCGCAACGCCCTGATGGACGAGTACTCCGGTCTCCTCGACCGTTTCTATGAGGAGAAGGAGATCGGCGAGGGAGAGCGGATCCAGGACTACGCCGACAACCGCGCTCAGAAGGAGGAGATCATCCGCAAGGCAAGGGCACTCAGCGAGGAGCCAGATGCGGTCAAGGCCTTCCGCAAGATGAAGGGTCTCCTCGATGAGTGGAAGGAGGTGGGACCCGTGGCACCCGAGTTTAAGGACAGCCTCTGGAAGGACTTCAAGGACGCCCAGCAGGTGGTCTATAAGCGTCACGACGACCACTTCAAGGCGATCCACGAGGACGAGAAGGCCAATTATGAGAAGAAGAAGGAGCTGGTAGAGACTCTCGAGAAGATGCTCGTCACCCTTCCCGACAGCCGTCAGGGCTGGCGGCGTTATGAGAACGAGCTGAAGAGGATCCACACCCAGTGGATGTCCATCGGTCGCGTCCCCAAGGACCTCTTCATCGAGCTCAGGAGCCGATACGACCTGGTGAGGGACGAGTTCTACATGCAGCGCAAGGCTTTCCTCAAGGAGCTCTCCGCAGAGATCACCCCCAAGCTGGAGCGTCTCCGCGAGCTGGTGGACGAGGCCGACGCACTCAAGGACAGCGAGGACTGGGGACCTACGACCGAGAAGCTCAAGGCTCTGCAGAGAGAGTGGACGGAGAACTCCCGCTTTGGCACTCAGGTGGGCGAGGCACAGCGTCTCTGGAAGCGCTTCCGCGCATCCTGCGACAAGTTCTTCGAGCGTAAGGCGGAGCTTCACAAGCAGCGCAATGCCGATCGTAAGGAAAACCTCCAGGCCAAGTACGATGTCGTCGATCGTCTCGAGGCGCTCCTCGACCGACGTAATGATCCCTCCATCGCTGACGAGGTGAAGGCGCTCGAGCAGGAGTGGCGCTCCATCGGACCGGTGCCCAATGACGAGAAGGACGATGTGCTCAATCGCTACTTTGGTGCCATGCGCATCCTCAATGGCAAGGGCGGTCGCCGAGGAGGCAACCGTCGTGATGGGGGCAATAGAGACCGCCGCGGGGGCAACCGCCGAGACGATCGCCAGAGGGAGCCGAAGTTCTCCAAGGTCAATCTCGATAAGGACCTCACCAAGCTCTCCAAGGACGACCTAAAGGACGAGCAGAAGAATGTGAAGCACGGCATCTCCAAGCTGGAGGACGAGCTCCTGCAGTTGGAGACCAATTTTGGATTCTTCTCCGGCGACCCCAGCAATCCCATGGTCAAGCATGTACAGAAGAAGATCGATGAGGTCAAGGCCAAGATCTCTCAGTACCAGGATCGCGTAGGAGAGATCAAGGAGGAGGTGAAGAAGCCCGAGGAGGAGACTCCGACCAAGGCACCTGCTGAGACTCCCGCCGAGACTCCCGCCGAGACTCCCGCCGAGACACCCGCCGAGACTCCTGCTGAGGAGAAGGCAGAGGAATAATCCCATCTAGACCCTATAAGCGGGGGCTGCATCCGATTAGGGTGCAGCCCCCGCTTTTTCTTCTCTGGCGGTGGGGTGCCTACTCACCAAGGTGTGACGAATTTAAGCTTTACATAAGTGATTCGACTCATCGTGAGAGCGAAGCACCCCGGCAGGGGTGCCCGTTTCTTAGCCACGCGGTCGAGGGGCGTAGCCCCGATGACCCGTGGATCAGGCATAGCAAGCGACCCCGCGACCCCGCCAGGGTGTCGCACTGATTGCCTGACTGGTAAGTGCCCCTCCCCCCTTCACCTCGACTGACGTTCCCCCTCACTTATCCGTGAGCTTCAGCGGTGCAAATATAGCACCCCCACCGAGAGGAGTTGTCTCACAGAGTCTTTATATGTCTCTTCCTGTCTCATCCTAAACAAAATTGCGTTTCCTGCGGTCTTCGTCATCCCTGCTTACTCCCCGAGGAGAGCCGCAGATACCTGACGCCTCAGCTCCTCATACTCCTCAGGGGTGAGCCGCCGGGAGAGGGAGACGGCGCTGTATCCCCCATAGTTCATTGCCCAGTTATTGACATTCCGCACCGAGCCAAAGCGCTCCACAAAGCTTCGCCCTTCGACTCCACTCTCCCCCTCTACAGCAGGGACTTGTTCCTCCGGCTGCGGTCTCTCATACGCTGCCAGTAGGGCAATCTCCCGCTCGTGAGATAGGATCTGCGCATGCTGCTCATCCGGCAGACGCTGCTGCACCTCCAGCGCCTCAGGCCAGAGACACTGCCGCCACAGCTCCTCGCGCAAGTCCTCCAGCACGCCGCGCTCCAGGAGTGAGCCCCTGCGGAGTGTGCCGAGGAGGAGGGACGTCTCTCTCCGGAGTTCGTCCGGCGAGAGCTTCGCACCGCTCAGCAGCTCCGCCCACTCCCTCAGCGGACCCCGCTCGCCCAGCTGGATCAGCTGCTCCACCGCCTTTGCCCGATCGGACCGGTATGCCGTAAGCGCCCATGCTGCCAGCCGCTTCGTCTCCGGCGGATACGAGTCAGCGGTCAGCACCTCAGTCAGATGAGAGCGGGCCGCAAGCGTATCCCCCTCCATACGAGCCAGCGAGTAGGCCATCGCCGGGTCGGGAGCAAGCTCCAGGAGTCTCCTCAGACGGACGGTGTCACCGAGGAGTGCCGCCGCCATCATCGCCTGACGTTTATCCTGCGACTCCAGCGCCACCTCAGGGTGTCCCGTCCTTAGCCCGATCCGCTCCAGGAGAAGGGTATCCCCCAGAGCGTCGGCGGTGCGGAAGAGTTTCTCCCCCTCCCCGGCAGGTAGAGATCTGAGCGGATAGAGCAGGAGCGGGTAGTCCGTCAGCTCCGCGGGACGATCCTCATGCGAGAGGTCGTCAAGGGAGCGCCGGAGATAGGTCCGGGCGTTGAGCCGCTCCACCCGGTCGAGTAGAGAGCAAGAGGAGAGAAGTAGGGGAAGGAGTAGAAGGAGCACGCCGCAGCTCCTTGCCCATCGGCTGAGAGGAGAGCAGAGGTCCACGGCGTACGATCTCACTGATTCATCACCACGCTGAGGCGGTGCGTTACCTCGTCAGCGACGCCGGCAGGGAAGTGGATCCCCCGCCGATGGATACTGGTCACCCAGCCGGGCACATCCGCATCCTGCAGCGTCCGGAGGACGTGGCGAAACTCCTGAGTCTCCATCTCAGTATAGAGGTCTGCTGCCCGACCGCGGAAGCGATCCAGCTCCTCATCCTCGTAGTAGAGGATCATCGGTCGCCGCTTGTCCGTGAGATCGATCGGTGTCGTGCAGCCGACCGAGCAGGAGAGACAGCCACCGCCACACTCAGCCGACACCGCCGCGTCGGGTGCCTCACCGCCATTTTGCCGGATCATACGCACCAGCCGCCGGATCAGGAGTCCGACAGCCACAGCCAGTATCAGTAGAGTAATGAGTGTAGACATATATTATAGGGTGTTTCTTATGCAAAGGTACCCATTTTACCGTAAGGTAGGGGGTAAAGGGAGTCGGACGATCCCGCAGGGGCGAAGCCCCGGATGGATCATCGATTTTTAGACCGGGTGTCGAGGCACGAAGTGCCGAAGACCCCGGGAAGAGGATCCCGTGAAAGATATACGACCCCGTCAGGGTGTCGCACTTACCAGTCAGGCAATGAGTGCGACACCCTAGCGGGGTCGCGGGATCGCACGCAATGCCGGATCCCCGGGTCGTCGGGGCTACGCCCCTCGACCACGGGGCTAAAAAGCGGGCACCCCTGCCGGGGTGCTTCGCTGTCCACTCTTCACAATGAGTTGAATGGCTTATGAAAACTCAAATGCGTCACCCCTGGGTAAGCAGAGCGAGGGCTGCCTCCCGGGTGGGAGACAGCCCTCGCTTAGTGTTTCCTATAGGGTCCGGAGATTACTCCTGTCCCTCAGCGTCCTCCATCTTCTCGCGGAGCTCGGCAAGTGCGTCGAGGTCTCCGAGGGTAGACTTCTCTGCCGGAGCAGAGGGGGTGTTGCTAAAGTCTGCTGCGGTCGTCGTCTCAGCGCTGATGCCCTTAGCAGCGTCCTCGTAGGTGCGAGTGTGGCTGACGATGATGCGCTTGGCGCTGCGGTTGAACTCGAGCACCTTGAAGTCCAGCTCCTCGCCGGTCTCTGCCTGAGCGCCGTCCTCCTTGGTGAGCTGCTTCAGGGGTGCAAAGCCCTCGATCTCGTCGGGGAAGTTGATCACGGCACCACGTGCGCTGATCTCGCCTACCTTACCCTTGTGTACAGAGCCGATGGCGTAGACGCCCTCGATGCTGGCCCAGGGATCGGGTGTGCACTGCTTGTGTCCGAGTGAGAGACGGCGGCTCTCCTTATCGACATCCAGTACGACGACGTCGATCTTAGAGCCGATGGTGGTGAAGTCGCTCGGGTGCTTGATCTTCTTGGTCCAGGAGAGGTCGCTGATGTGGATTAGACCATCGATCCCGTCCTCGAAGGTGACGAAGATACCGAAGTGGGTGAAGTTGCGCACCTCAGCGGTGTGCTTGCTTCCGATCGGGTAGCGCTCCTCGATGCTCTCCCAGGGATCGGGAGTGAGCTGACGGATACCGAGGCTCATCTTGCGCTCCTCGCGGTCGATGGAGAGGATGACGCACTCGATCTCCTCGCCTACCTTGAGCAGGTCAGAGGGGTGGTGTACGTGCTTCGTCCAGCTCATCTCGCTGACATGGACGAGACCCTCTACACCGGGCTTCACCTCTACGAAAGCACCGTAGTCGGTGAGGACAACGACCTTGCCGGTCACCTTGTCGCCCACCTGGAGACCCTCCTCGAGAGCGTCCCAGGGGTGGGGAGTGAGCTGCTTCAGACCAAGAGCGATACGCTTGCGATCCTCATCGTAGTCGAGTACGACGACATTGATCTTCTGTCCGATCTCGACCACCTCCTCGGGGCTATTGATACGACCCCAGGAGAGATCGGTGATGTGGACGAGACCGTCGACGCCACCGAGGTCGATAAAGGCACCGTAGGAGGTGATGTTCTTCACCGTACCCTCGAGTACCTGACCCTTCTCGAGGTGAGAGATGATCTCGGCACGCTGTGCCTCGAGCTCCTCCTCGATGAGTGCCTTATGGGATACGACGACATTGTGATAGTCGGGATTGACCTTGATGACGCGGAACTCCATCGTCTTGCCGACAAACTCCTCGAAGTCGCGGATCGGACGGACGTCGATCTGCGAGCCGGGGAGGAAGGCATTGACACCGAAGATATTGACCAGCATACCACCCTTGATACTCTTGTCGATGTATCCGGTGATGGTCTCCTTGGTCTCCAGTGCCTCCTCGATGCGCTTCCAGGCGCGGTCGCGCATCGCATCCTCGTGAGAGAGCAGAGGACGACCGTCCTTGGCCTCTGTCTTGCGGACGTACACCTCTACCTCGTCACCGACCTTGAGATCCTTATTGTAGCGGAACTCGCTTGTGGGGATGACGGCGGGAGCGCGCAGACCCACGTCTACCTTGACCTCACGCTTGTCCATGGCGATCACCTTACCGGTGATGATCTCGTCCTCGTTGATGTTGGGGATCGTCTCAGCGTACTTCTTCTTCTCCTCCTCCAGCTGCTCAGCTGAGATGTCGGACTCGCGATTGTACTTGTCCCAGTCAAAGTCCGCGTTGGGCTTTGTCTCGTCGTACTTTGTAATCATGCATTAATAGCTCTACGCTATCATGTTTTTAAAAGGGTTAAACAATACGTTACTATGCCCGTCCGCCCCTTTCCCTCGGGAAATCGGTGGACAAGCACGGCGCAAAGGTAACGTAAATAATTGAAACCTAAAACCCTGTCCTCTTAATTGCACCCACGCCGCCGTCTCCTGCCGACCCTTACGCCGGAGCCTATCCGGGACAAGCCTTGGATCTAATATACAAATGTATGCATAAGTCGAGAGGCTACAGGACATCTTCGCGGGTCTCAATAGAGTGCTTGTTCTTTAGAATAGGTTATCTTTGCCATTGCATTTCGTTAGTATAACGACCCATTCTGTATGCTGAGACATCTTATTCCGGTCCTTATAGGGCTGTCCGGGATGATTATCTATATCCGTAATCTCATCGGACTTGAGCGAGAGAAGGAGTCGCTGGACAATCCCCTCTATGTGTCGGCGCGCCGACGGGAGATCTACCTCTGGCTCGTGATCTTCTTCGTGATCATGGTGGACCATATCGGACCGTTAGTTCAGCTGCTCTTCCATTGAGCAAAGTAGAAGAAGCCCGCCCCTCGATGTCACATCGGAGGGCGGGCGGATTCTTAAATAGTTCTTGGCTGTATGAAAAGATGGACCTTGCTACTAAGGTCTTAGAATATTATGTGCCAAAGGGCAAGCAGGATGATGACCCAGAGGGCGATGCTGACGGTCTTGACCGTCGTGCTGCTGTGCTTGCTCCGGAGGATCATCCCGATCGGAATCACCCCGACCACGTAGATCAGCAGGGCGGCGATCGGTAGGGCGGCAAGACCACCAGCGATGGAAAAGAGTAGCCCGGCCGCTGTGCTGCGGAAGTACTCCCCGTCGTGGAAGAAGTCGTACTGGAAGAGATCCCCGTCGGCGAGACCTGTGATGACTCCTCCCATGGCGACGAAGAGTCCCAGGATAAGCAGAATGGAGCCTGTCCAGAGTAGTCCCTTGCGCCAGCCGGGGGAGAGGAAGTCGGAGGGGCGGGGGAAGGCACTCTTACGATCACCCGACTCCTTGCCCTCCGCCTCGCTCTTGGTGATCGTCTCGTCGATGTCCTGCCAGATCGTCGAGGGGGAGACCGGCTTGCCGTGGAGCTCCAGCCGCTGGGTCACTGTCTTGGCCTGAGGGACAAAGATTGCCATTGCCAAGTAGACGAGGATGATCGCCGGTGCGACGGGGGTGAAGAGTAATAGGATGAAGGTGAGGCGGAAGAGTAGGGCGTCCATGCCGAGGTACTCTCCGAGACCACCGAGGACACCGCCGAGCCAGCGGTCCACGGTGGAGCGGTAGTAGATGTGTCGGGGACGCGGCCCCTCCATGGCGGTCGGTGGGATCGGTGGGGTGGGGATCCTCCTCTGCTCCGTCTCGGTCTCGGGGGCAGCGGTGTCGTAGTGGATAGACTCATCGGCTGCCGGTATCTCCTCCTCAATAGGATGCTGCTCCTCCTCGTCGTCGAAGAGGCGATCCAGCGAGCCGACCCGCTCTATCGTGCGGCGAACGGCATCGATGGTGATAGTGGCTCCGGGCCCCTGCTGCCGGATCTCGTCGGCAAAGAGGTCGGCGATACGGCTCTCGAAGTCGGAGACGATCTCTCCGTCTGGATCCTCGGGAGCATAGTGTGACCGGATGCCCTCGATGTAGGCATTGAGGGCGAAGTAGGCGTCCTCATCGATCGTGAAGGAGCGGCCACCAAGGGTGACTGAAAGGTTCTTTTTCATGATGCTCTGTTTTTTTGCCCTTATGGTTCTCTATTCCTTGTCTGTCGGTCGCATCTCATCGACGGGCTCCTGCATGGGAGCGGGGGTGATCTGCGGACCGTTATTCTCATGCTTGGCAGCTCGTATGCGGTCGACCTGAGCATTCATCTCAGCCCAGTTCTGATTGAGCTTATCCAGTATGCTTCGCCCCTTGTCTGTCAGGGTGTAGTACTTGCGAGGAGGTCCCTGGGTACTCTCCGCCCAGGTGTAGCCAATGATGCCGGCACGACGCATCTTGCTCAGGAGAGGGTAGAGTGATCCCTCCACGATGAGCAGGTCGGCCTCCTTGAGCAGATCGATGATGTCTGCCGAGTAGGCCTGGCGACTGTCGAGCAGGAGAAGTAGGTAGTACTCCAGGAGCCCTCGTCTCATCTGTGAGCGGAACTTGTCCGCCAAGTCAGTCTTTGCCATGATGCTCTTACTATCGTTAGTGAAAATGATTCTATCTCTATATTGTACGGCAAAGATACGTATAATCTTAGTACCTTGCAAATATAAGGTAGTACGAAGTGGATGGTGAGAGTCGGACAAGTCGGACGGGTCAGACAGGTCGGACAAGTCGGGAGTGAGACCAAGGGCAGGTAGGGGCGCAGCCGGAGCAGCAGCGAATGAGCTCCCCGGAGGAGCCCTCAGACTAATATCGGTATTAGAGATTACTATAGTCGGTATTAGTGATCACTATTATCGGTAATAGTGTTCACTAATACCGGTAATAGATCTGCGCCTGCGCAGACAGCTGGTAGCCAGTCTTCTGTGAGTCGGTCTTGGAGCACCATTGCCGGCGGCTCATTACTTCGTAACTTCGTGGGCTCGATGGGAGGGCATCTTTTTTTCTTTACCCTATATATTAATGTGTACGTGCTGATATGAATGGATGGCTAACGGTGGCGATGCTGCTGGTCTCAAATGTCTTCATGACCTTTGCCTGGTATGGGCATCTTAAGCTCCAGGAGCTCCATATCCTCCGAGACAGTACGCCGCTCTATGTGGTGATCCTGCTGAGCTGGGGGCTGGCGCTGATGGAGTACGCCTTTCAGGTGCCGGCCAATCGGTACGGCTTTGTGGGCAACGGGGGAGCCTTTACGCTGCTGCAGCTCAAGGTGATCCAGGAGGTGATCTCGATCACCGTCTTTACGCTCTTTACGGTCATCTTCTTCCGTGGCACGCCGCTGCAGTGGAATCACCTCGCCGCCTTTGTCTGCCTCGTCCTGGCAGTCTACTTCGTTTTCCGGTAATTATCGGGCTTTACCGGTAGAATACCCTAAAGAGGGTAGGTGTTGAGTCATAAAATACCCACTTTTGGGAATGGGCTCACGTCTTGATTAGGGTCATCTTTGCAGCGATATGGGGCATGGTCCCTAATTGCATAACTAAAGATTAAGAAAGATGACTTCGATCAGCAAGTGGAGCCTCACGCTGCTCCTCGGTATGACCCTCGGCCTCGCATCCTGCGGGGATGATAGTAATAAGAGTAAGGAGCAAGCCTCCTCGGAGGAGGTGGCTGCTGCCGCCCTCGAGGTGGATCAGGTCTTAGCCGACCCGGATAGCCTGGTCGGTGATACCATCGAGATCGAGGGGATCTGTACTCATATATGCAAGCATGGAGGAGGAAAGATCTTCCTCATGGGCAGCGACGATACCAAGACCCTCCGTGTAGAGGCGGGTGAGTCGATCGGCAGTTTTCCTCAGGAGACCGTCAATAGCATCGTACGGGTGACCGGTGTCCTGGTGGAGGACCGCATCGACGAGGACTACCTCGCTCAGTGGGAGGCTCGGATCGCTGATCAGGCTAAGGAGACTCAGGGGGAGGGTGGCTGCGCAGCCGACATGAAGGCCAATGCGGAGGCGGCGACCAATAGCGTCCTGGAGCGGATTGCCAATTTCCGGTCCCGCATTGCAGAGCGTACAGAGAAGGAGGGTAAGCCCTACGTCAGCCTCTACCACATGGAGGGACTCTCTTACGAAATCCGCTGATCCCTCGGACCATGGCAAATAGTCCCGGATGGGACCGGTCTAAGAGTATGGTGAAGGCGTGCCGGTGGATCCACAGGCACCTCTCCTTCTTCTTTGCCGGTATCGTCATTATCTATGCCCTCTCCGGCATCCTGATGAATCATCGGGATGAGATCAATCCTACCTACTCCGCGAGGAGGATAGAGCTCCCCAGTGTACTCGCCGAGACCCCTCGGGCGAAGGGGTCAGTCACCGTGGCAGAGATAGAGACACTCCTCGGTGAGATCGGAGAGAGAGGGCGCTATACGAAGCACTACTATCCGGATGAGAGGACGATGAAGGTCTTCCTCAAGGGCGGCTCCACACTGGAGGTGGATCTCCAGACCGGCGCCGGCGTGTATGACCGCTTGCGGAAGCGGCCGCTCCTGGGCGACCTTGTCCGCCTTCATTACAATCCCGGTCGCTGGTGGACCTACTTCTCTGATCTCTTTGCGATAGCCCTCATCATCATCACCCTCTCGGGTCTCTTCCTCGCTCGTGGCAAGAAAGGGCTCAGAGGGGTAGGCGGACTGGAGCTTGTCTTAGGGATACTCATTCCCCTCCTTTTCCTACTTCTATGAGGCGACTTAGCTTGCTTCTTCTATCCCTCTTCTCTCTGCTCTTAGCGGTGCAGGGGCAGACGGCTGTGACGCTCACGGTCGTCGACTCGAGTGATGGGATGCCTCTCCCCGGGGCGATCGTGAAGATGAAGTCCGGAGAGCAGGAGTACAAGGGCGCCACGGACGTGAAGGGTATCCTAACACTCCGGAGAGTGCTGCCGGGGGAGTACATGATCCGCGCGACCTACGTAGGGTATCAGCCCTGCGAGCGACGGGTCCGCGTCACCCCGGAGCAGCACGCCTTTACTCTCAAGCTCCGGGACAGCACCGACGAGCTACAGGAGGTGGTAGTGACGGCTAAGCCCTCCAAGGGTATGGTCACCTCGTCTCTCATAGGGAGAGAGGCGATGACGCTGCTCCAGCCATCCAGCATCGGCGATGTGCTGGAGCTGCTCCCGGGAGGCTTCTCCTCCGATCCGCTCCTCACCTCGCCGGATATCGTCCGGCTGCGGGAGGCGTCCCTCCCCATCGTAGGACAGCATAATCTACTCCCGAGGGTCAATCAGTCGCAGTACAATACCTCCTCCATGGGGACGAGATTTCTCATCGATGGCGTACCGGTGCAGATGGATGCCGGACTCAAGGGGATGTATGGGAGTGGTGGGGCCTACTCGACTCAGGTGCCGATCAATGCCGGCGTGGATATGCGCTCCATCTCCACCGATGACGTGGAGAGCATCGAGGTGGTGCAGGGGATCCCCTCCGTGGAGCACTCCGACCTGACGAGCGGTCTCATCAAGGTGAAGCGTAAGCAGTGGACCGACGAACTCACCGGGCGCTTCAAGTCGGATATGTCCAGCAAACTCTTCTTCCTCTCCAAAGGGGTCGACCTCCTCCCCGACCGGCTCAATCTCATCAGCAGCATCGGCTATCTCAGTGCCTACTCCGATCCCCGGAGCGTACGTGACTGCTACGAGCGCATCACCGGTTCGCTTCGTCTCTCCGGACGATGGTCGGGGACGATAGGCAGTCTCTCCTCGCTCTCCAGCATCGACTATACCGGTTCGCTTAATGACCGCAAGCGGGATCAGGACCTCGATGTCACTCCCTTGGATACCTACCGGTCGGGAAGCCATCGCCTCGCCCTCTCAGAGAGTCTCTCCCTGATCCCGACGGAGAATCCCTGGCTCAGTGCCGTGGATCTGACCCTTTCGCTCTCCCACACTTGGGACCGGACCGCCATCACCAAGGATATGGTGATGAGCCGCGATGTCCCCTACCTGACTACCCGCGAGGAGGGAGAGCATGAGGGGAGGTACTATCCCCGCACTTACTTCGCCTCTCACACCGTCGACAGCAGACCGCTTTACCTCTATCTCAAGCTCAAGGGCAGTAGTCGTCTCGACCTCGGACCCGGCCGGCATCGGCTGAAGTATGGAGCTGACTGGAGCTACAGTAAGAATATCGGGCGAGGAGCGATCTTCGATCTCGATCGCCCCCTCTTCTGGCTCTCCGGTAGTCGCCCCCGACCCTTCTACGATGTCCCGGGTAAGTCGGTCCTCTCCCTCTTCGCTGAGGATGAGATGACGCTGCCGATCCGAGAGCACGCCCTGACCCTAATGGCCGGGGTGGTGGCAAATAGTCTCCTCGCCCTCGATCGCTCCTACCGTATGTCTGGTCGGTGGTATCCGGACATCCGACTCAACGCCCGCTGGAGCTTCGCCCCGATAGAGGTAGCCGGTCGCCCTCTGATGGTCCGGGTGAATGGTGGGGTGGGGAGCCTCAGCATGTTTCCCTCCATGGAGCAGCTCTATCCGGATACGATCTACGACGACTTTGTGGAGCTCAATTACTACCACAGCAATCCGGACTATCGCCTGGTCTATATGCGAACCTATATCTATGATCCGGATAATAAGCAGCTGGCGCCGGCGAAGAACGTCAAGGGTGAGCTCCGTCTCGATCTCGACTATGCCGGCTACTCCGCCACTCTGACCTGCTTCCGGGAGCGGATGCGGAGTGGCTTCCGCAAGGATACGGAGCTACGGATCGCGGACTTTCGGTACTACGATCCGCAGTCGGTCGACTATGCTACCCTGACAGCTAAGCCGGACATCAGGGACTTTGAGTACAGGGATACACGAGACTTCCGCCTGCTTCCTCTCGATACGAATGGAAGCGAGACCGATAAGAGTGGCGTGGAGTGGGTGATGAGCACTCCGAGGTACCGCTTCCTTAATACCCGAGTGACGCTATCGGGAGCGTGGTTTAGGACCACCTATCGGAATAGTCTCCCGCAGTATGAGCGCCCCAGAGCTGTCATCGGCGGGCGCGAGGTTCCCTATGTGGGCATCTATCAGGATAATGAGATACTGGTCCGCGAGATCCTCAATACCGACCTTCGGCTCGACAATTACCTCCCTAAGATCGGACTGGGACTATCGCTCTCCTTTCAGTCCAATTGGTTTTCCTCCTCGCAGAAGATGCCTCTCTCCAATTATCCCGACTACTTCATCTCTCTCTCAGACGGAGAGCGACGCCCCTTCACTGAGGCGGATAAGGGCGATGATCAGCTGCAGTGGCTCAAGCGAACCTACACCGAGAGCTCCTTCGAGCGGTACGTGGTCCCCTTTATGATGATCACCAATCTGAAAGCGACGAAGTCCCTCTTTGAGAATAAATTGCGGGTCGCGCTCTTCGTCAATAAGATCTTCGACTACAGTCCGGACATAGAGCGAAAGGGCTTCGTGATCCGGCGAAATCAGACCCCCTACTTCGGTATGGAAATGATGATCAATCTATGACAAAGGCTCAGACTCTGATCGCACTCCTGCTCCTCGTGGGCTTATCTGCGTGCCACCTGCCGGAGCATCCGGACGTGATGAGCCACGTGACGCTCCGGCTGGACTACAGCGCCCCCTCTCCCGTGGTCCGCCAGAGCTATAAGATCGAGTGGGAGAATCTTAATACCCGCCGTACCACCACCCGCAACTCCGTCACCACCTCTACCTATACGGACGAGCTCTACCGCGGACTCTATGATGTCCGGGTGGAGGGGACGCTCCTCCTGGAGAGCGGCGAGACGGTCTGGATCAGAGGGTCGGCTACTGAGCAGCTCTTTCTGGATAAGGAGGAGACCTGTAGGATCAAGATGCTCCGGATGCTATGAGACGTCATCTCCTTTTTCTCCTCGTCCTAATGGCCGTGATGAATGCCCACGCTGCGGATACGCTCAGCGTGGCTGATCGGTCCTACGAGAGCGCGATCGCCTGGCAGCAGGTGTGGCTCCGCTATACCGATCAGGTGGCGCTCCATCATAGACAGTACCGCAATGCCCTCTCCTCCTTCGCTGCTCAATACGAGGGGCGTAGCGAGACAGAGACGCTCTATGATGAGCGGGGACGGGGCGAGAGCATTGCGCGGCTCCGGGCGAAGACCTATCTCCTCCCGTCGGCAAGGGAGCACCTCTGGGGCTATGCCGACTATGCCAATGGACGTGTGAAGGAGGTGAAGTGGCGCAGCACCTCTGACTACGATCGACTCTACCCCTATATCATGGCTGACGAGAAGGGCGGAGACCTGTCGCTGGAGAGGTATACCTTCGGTGGGGGCTACAGCCATCAGCTCTCCCGGCTCCGACTATCCGGGGAGCTGTACTACCGCTCTCAGCAGGAGCACCGCGCGGTGGATCCGAGACCTCGGAGTATCGTCTCAGATCTACGCCTCTCCACCGGGCTCTCCCTACCGGTCGCTGCCTGCGAGATGGGACTCTCACTCGACTATGGGCTCTACAAGCAGCGGAGTGGGGTGGCGATCTATAGCCCTATCGGAGGCAGTCTCCAGCGGTTGATGAGTGGTCTCGGGGGCAGCTTCCGGAGGTTTGATACCAATGAGCCCTCTCTCCACTATCGTGGCCGGTCGCTCGGGGCTGCGCTTCATCTCCTGCCCCGGAACTCCGACGAGGGCGTGCGAACTCTTCTTGTCTACCGATATAGCCACCTGGAGCAGGCGGTGAGTGATATGAATGAGGTGCCGATCCACCACTATGCCGATCATCAGGGGACGCTATGTGTCGGCTACCAACACCGGGTGGGGGCACTCATGGGTGCACTCGATCTCGAGGCAAGTGTCGAGAGCCGCTCCGGAGTAGAGCATATCGTAGGCGAACCTAAGGCCGGGACCTATCCCGTCGTGGGGTACAATGCCAATTTTCACCGCGGCACCGTGGAGGGAAAGCTCTCTTTCTCCCTCGGCGATGCAGCTTATCGGCAGCCGGGCTGGCACTGGCTTGTGCAGCCCGAGGTGGCCTATCTTCATCTCCGGACGAGGGTACTCGAGCCGGAGAAGGAGCTTCGTCTCGACCGTTGGCGTGCGGTCCTCTACGGAGAGGTCTCCCATCGTAGCGAGCGGAGCTACGGCATTCTCTCCCTTGAGGCGGGCTATGCCCCCGAGGCTGTCGGCCTGCTTACGCTCCCTATGGCAGAGATGGAGGAGTCGGTGACGGCTCACCTCCGGCAGAGCTATCGGTCCGCTACAGCGAGGTGTCTCAGCCTCAGCATTGCACCCAGGTACCACCTCCCTATGCCGCTCAAGCCCTCTTGGGGACTCGAGGTGGGCGGTCGCTATCGACTCGACCACTTCCCCTCCTCGCTCCGTCACTCCATGCTGGTAGAGATCCGGCTAACCCTATAGACCCATTTAGTTTATGAAGAAAACTCTTTTTATCGCATTTGCACTGCTCCTCTCAGTCCTCTTCACGGGCTGCCGTGAGGACACTCCTGTGCAACCGGGTGAGGCTCTTGTTACCTTCGAGGTGAAAAGCCCGCTTGGCATCGAGGGGCAACTTACCAACCTCCGCGGCGAGATCGTATCCAAGGCTAAGGGGACGAAGCAGTCCCTCACCTTTGAGCAAAATAAGGCGAGGGTCACCCTCTCTCAGGGTACCTCCTACACCCTCCATCTCATCGGTGACTTCGCCACGAAGGGAGTCCTGACGACGCTGGAGTACAGCGAGGACCTTGTGACCAAGAGTGAGCAGAGCTACACCCATACCTGTCAGCTTACCTTTGTGATGCCCAAGGAGAGCTTCGTCATCAGCGAGATCTTCTTTGCCGGGACGCTCAATAAGAATGGAGAGCAGTATGATGAGGATAAGTTCATCCGCATCACCAATAATAGCCCCGTGACCCGCTATGCCGACGGCCTGGCGCTGGTCCGCTCCACCTTTCAGTCGGACGACAAGAAGGAGCAGATCCAGCCGGATGTCCGCTCGACCCACATGCCGGTCAGTCTCGTGATGCAGATCCCCGGCGACGGCACCACCTATCCCGTCAAGCCGTATGAGAGTATCATCCTCTGCCACTCGGCGATCAATCATGCTCAAGCAAATCCTAACTCGATCGACCTCTCCGGGGCCAATTTTGAGTGGATGAGCGAGAAGGGCTATACCGACTCCGAGACGCCAGACAATCCCCAGGTACCCGATATGAGGCTGATATTCATCAGCGATCCCTACGGTGACGGCGTGCAGAACTGGGCGATGAGCACCAATGGTCAGCACACCTACGCACTCGTTGATCTCCAGGGGCTCACGGCAGAGGAGCTCGCTAAGAAGTACAGCTACCCCTACGAGGAGGTGATGATCATCGAGGGGATGGATCCGATGAAGATGCCGGGCGAACCGGCCCTCCAGATCCCCAATGAGTGGGTCCTCGATGCGGTCAATCTCAGTATGAAGAATGACTTCCAGTGGCTCCCCGTCTCCGAGAAGCTTGATGCCGGCTACGCCTCCGTCGCGCCAGCCCTTGGTGACGACTCCAGATATGGGAAGAAAGTCGTCCGTAAACCTCTCAACGAAACTTCTAAGGTCCTCCAGGACACCAACAACTCCTCCGAGGACTTCCGTGCAGTCAATCTGAAATAATAATCTCAAGTATAAAATGATCATGAAACAACTTCATCACCTCTGTGCCCTCGTAGCCCTCCTGTCTGTCCTCCTCGTAGGCTGTAAGCCTGAGGAGACCCGTAAGCCCGCCATCGAGAGCGAGTGTACCTTCACCATCGAGGCGCCTGTCGGTCTCAAGGACGCTACCTACAGCGACCTCCAGGTGACGATCAAGGGCAGCCAGGACGGTAAGGAGATCGTCCTCAAGCCGGAGTCCGCTACCTTCCACCAGAAGCTCCTCGAGGGCAAGTACCAGGTCTCCCTCACCGCGGGACTCTCCTATCAGTCCGATCGCCTCGGCAAGGTCCGGACGACCGTCTCCATGGAGGAGAGCATCGTCGTGAAGGGCGAGAAGAGTACCTTCACCCTTATCCCTCAGTATACGGAGAATGTCAGCTCCGGCTTCGTCATCGAGGAGCTCTTCATCAGCCCTACCTATAATCCCGAGACTAAGAAATCCTATACGTACGGCGAGCAGTACATCAAGATCACCAATAACTCCGACGTCACTCTCTATGCTGATGGACTCGGTATTGCGCAGTCTGCCCTCCAGTGCAATATGAAGCAGGACTATGTGGATAAGAATGCCATCAAGGACCTTCTCCCGGTCGGATTCCTCTCCATCATCCCCGGCGATGGGACCACTTATCCGGTGAAGCCTGGCGCCTCGATCGTCATTGCCAATGATGCCCGGGACCACTCCAAGGTCTTCCACGGAGCCGCAGACCTATCCCATGCCGACTTCGAGATCTACGATCTCTCCTCCAATCCCCGCTTCCAGGATACAGACAATCCTGAGGTGCCCAATCTGATCTCCTACTACAAGTCCTCCCGCACCGTCTCCTCTTTCCATCAGGCGGGCTGCACCACTATTGCCCTCGTTAGAGTTCCGGTCGATGTCGCTACCTATGAGAAGGACTATGCTTGGTCGGCGAAGTATCTCTTCCGCTTCAAGGACTTTGTCAAGGAGATGGAGACTAAGGCCTACAAGGTCCCCCACGACTGGATCGTCGATGCTGTCTTCCTCGGTATTAAGGATAAGATCGACTGGCGCTATATTCCTGACACCATCGATGCCGGCTTTACCGGTTGGCGAAATAGTTTTCAGGACAATAGCGGCCAGGGTACCGCTGTGATCCGCAAGGTGGAGCGTGAGGCCAACGGGCGGAAGTACCTCAAGGATACCAATAACTCAACAGAGGACTTCGAGGCTCGCGTACAGCCCTCTCTGAAGGCAGGCAAGTGACACTATGCAGGACAGCATCATCCAGTGTGACCACCTGACCCACTACTACGGGAAGCGTCTCATCTACGAGGACCTCTCCTTCGAGGTCCCTCGGGGTCGCATCCTCGGTCTCTTGGGGAAGAATGGCACCGGTAAGACCACCACGATCAATATCCTTGCGGGATATCTCCGCCCCGCCGGAGGCACTTGTCGGATGCTCGGCTACGACATCCAAGCCATGCCTCCCTCCGTGAAGGCACAGATCGCGCTCCTCATCGAGGGGCATGTGCAGTACAGCTTCATGACCGTCACGGAGATCGAGCGCTTCTATGCACGGTTTTACCCCCGCTGGAAGCGTGAGATCTACTATGACCTCGTCAGCAAGCTCCAGATCGCTCCCCGGCAGCGGATCAGCCAGATGTCCTGCGGACAGCGCTCCCAGGTCGCCCTCGGACTGATCCTCGCCCAGGATGCCGATCTCCTGATCCTCGACGACTTCTCCCTCGGGCTCGACCCCGGCTACCGGCGCCTCTTCATCGACTACCTCAGGGACTACACCGCTGGGCGGGACAAGACGGTCTTCCTCACCTCCCATATCATCCAGGATATGGAGCGGCTGATCGACGACTGTATCATCCTCGACTACGGGAAGATCCTTGTCCAGATGCCGGTGAGGGAGCTGATGGAGACCTTCCACCGCTACACCTTTACCGTTGGCGAAGGGGTTACCACCCTGCCGAGGGATGAGAAACTCTACCACACCGCCGTCATCGGTCGTGCTGCAGAGCTCCACACCTTCCTGTCGAGAGAGTATGTGCAGGCCTACCTGCAGAGAGCAGAGATCCCCTACGACCGACTCGTGGAGGAGAAGATGACTCTCGAGGATGCCTTCATCGGACTAACCGGTAAGTACTGAGTCGATATGATACAAGGACTACTATATAAGGAGTGGATCAAGACCCGATGGGCGCTCTTAGTGCTCTACATCGTAGGGCTCGCCATCACCGCCTACGCCCTCCTCACCCTCCAGAGGGTCTTCACCCTCCGCGGAGCGGCACACCTCTGGGAGATCCTCCTCTCCAAGGATGTGCTCTTCCTCAATGTGCTGCAGTATCAGCCCCTCTTCACGGGTCTGATACTCGCCGTGACGCAATTTGCTCCTGAGATGACCCGGAAGCGGCTCAAGCTCACTCTCCATCTGCCTATGGCTCAGGGAACCATTGCCCTCACCATGCTCACCTATGGGGTGGGAGCCCTGGGGCTCCTCTGCCTCACGCAGCATCTGGTGCTTGCCCTCTACCTCCGGAGCATCCTCGCCCCGGAGCTGGTGACCCATCTGCTCGTCAGCACCGCCCCGTGGTTTATGGCCGGCTTCACCGCCTATGGACTCACCGCTCTCGTGGTGCTCGAGCCCACCTGGCGCCGACGTGTGCTCTACATCCTCCTCAGCTACGCACTCGTCCACTTCTACTTCATCAGCGCGACCCCTCGCTTCTATCAGGAGGCGCTCCTCCCGATGGGGCTGGTGACGCTGCTGCTCTGCTACGTCTCGATCCTCTCGATCCAACGCTTTAAGGAAGGAGTACAATGAAGCCACTATACACCATTTTGCTTACCCTCCTTGCCGCACTGGCGCTGGTCTGGGGCATCACCTCGCTCGGCGATATGACGGCACCCAAGGGGGACTATGTCCCCTTCACCCTCTACAGTGAGGTGGTGGGGGACTTTGCCTCGCTCGATAATCGAGATGGAGAGGGGACTCGCTACTACGACTACGCCGGCCGGGAGTACACGGATAGCGAGTTTGATAGCATCCTCCCCTCCTTCTACTACCGCCAGCTGGTGATGGATGGACGACTCCCGGATAGCATCAGAGGCATCGCTGTGGATCAGGGACTGCTGGAGCGTGAGAGCTTTATCTTCGTCTCTCACCCCGCGAGTCTCAATACGCACGACACCCCGCTCTACTTCCTCTTAGAGTCGATGTCCAAGAGAGTCAATCTGGAGATGCCGGAGGATGTCTTCCGCTTCACAGATCGGCGGATCGAATTTGTCAACATGGAGTCCAACTCGATCGAGGAGGAGAAGTCGGCTCTCTACCAGCGGGCGCTGGAGGAGAAAGGCGTCACATTCCCCATCCGCCTCGTGGCCGGTAATCCGACGACCCGAAAAGCGTATGACAATGGCTACCTCTTCGTCGACGCTGCGGACCGCCTCTACCAGCTGAGACAGACTGTTGGTCGTCCCTTCGTACGACCGATCGACTTACCGGACGGAGTGCGGCCTGAGTACCTCTTCGTGACGGAGTATCCCTCCAAGCGGTTCCTCGGCTTCGTCGTTGATCAGGAGGGCTCGCTCTACGTCATACAGATGCCGGAGTATCGGCTCCTGAAGGCCAATCTCCCCGCGCTGCGGATGCGAGATGAGAAGCTGACCATCCTCGGTAATCCCTTCTTCTGGACTGTGATCCAGAGTGATGCTGAGGGGGCAGAGTACACTGCGCTGGATGCCCGGACGCTCGCGAGCGTCAAGAGCCTCCACTTCGACACCCCCGGTGGTCGAACCTTCGCGGACTACGTCGTGCCCTTCCAGCTCCGCTTCGAGTCCGGGGAGTACAATTACCTCCACCCGACTGTTAGCCAATTCTCCTGGATCGGTACACTCGTCTGGCTCCTCGCCATCGGCGGCATTGTCTGGTACCGCCGAAGGAAGTAAGGACCATATTATACTTGCTCGAGGTCGCTCTGCTCTCTCAATGACGGGCAGGGCGACCTCGTCTATTACGCCCTGTCACTGTGCAATTTCGTCGACTGATCCTTCCCCTGCTGTGACCGCCTGCCGATCCCGCAGGGGCGAAGCCCCGGAGGGATCTTCGCTTTTTAGACCGGGTGTCGAGGCACGAAGTGCCGAAGACCCCGGGAAAGAAGATCTCGAGAAAGATATACGACCCCGCCAGGGTGTCGCACTCCCCAGACAATCAGTGCGACACCCTAGCGGGGTCGCAGGATCGCTTGCAATGCCTGATCCCCGGGTCTTCGGGGCTGCGCCCCTCGACCCGGGTCTAAAAAACGGGCACCCCTGTCGGGGTGCTTCATTCCCCACTCTTCACAATGAGTTGAATCGCTTCTGTACCACTCATATGCGCCCTCCCCTGGACATTTTCCTAACCCGTCCCCCACAGACTCTGATCTAATACCGATATTAGTTGACACTAATATCGGTAATAGAAATACCTCTGAGGTATCAGCCTGTTTCTGGGCAAGAACAGCTGCGCACACGCCTGCCGAACTACCGACTATACCTTATATATATAGGGCCTTAGCCTATTTTGGCTAATTCGCATTTTGATGTGCTGGGACGGGGAGTAAAAAGAGATTACCTTCGTTGAGGGGAGGGCGTCAGGAGAAGTGGAAGGCGACTCGGTAGAGAAAGAAGTCGGTGCTTCTGGCTCCGTAGTTGACGCGGATGAAGCGCAGAAGGTTTTGGTTGAGAGCCTCCGCCTTGGCGTTGCTCTCCCGGCGGTAGAAGTATCTCAGAATGGGGGGGACCGGAGGAAGTTGGCGATGTTGCGTATCTCCTCCACCTTGCTCTCCATTCCTTCCTTAGTGATGAGCATAAGATCTGTCTCCTTATTGACCTGCATCTTGGTCTTTACAGAAAATCTCGAGAGGACCTCTCGGAGTTCAGAGGTCCTGAGCGTGTCCGCCATCAGCGCGATCTTGCTCGTCTCCCGGTTGCTGATGATCGTGTTGCAGACGCCGTCGATCGTCTTCTCATCGATCGCCATGTAGGAGCCTACGTTAGACTCCTTCAGGATCGGCACCCTTATCTTCTTTCGTCCGCCCGCTCGCCGGGCCTCGATGTCGTCACGTCCGATCCTGCCGTCTCGCTCTGCCTCACGGAAGCCACTCAGGTAATCCTTGTACCACCGGTCGAGACGCTTCGCATCCGTCCCGAGGACATAGGCGATATTACCAATGCTTATCGGCTTCCCCTCGACCAATTTCTTTTAAAAAAGCACCGAACTTCGGTGTGCACTTGATCCCTTCGATCGTATATTTATAGGTGTTGAAAAAGGACTCTCGACCGCCCTTCTCCTTCCACCTCCGGCGGCGTATGTAGATGAATGCCTCGCGACTGGCTATGGGGAAGGTCTGGATCTCGCAGGGATTCATGTAGCCGCATCGGACCACCTCTTTCGCCTCCGCCAGCTCCGGGGGATAATGGCTCTCGTCGTCCTTCTCGTCCATATAGAGTCGGTAGACCCCGCACTCCTTTTTTACCTTCTTCAGCTCGAAGTCGCGGAGGATCTCCTCCGGAACAAATGCTGATATCAGATCCGTTATCTCTGCTGTTTCCATATGCTCTAACTACTTCCTCATCTACTATCTATTGTCTCCTCAACAAAGGTAATCTCTTTTTACTCCCCGTCTCAGCACATCAAAATGCGAATTAGCCCCTATTTTTTGCGATAAAGTGGCACATAAGAGTCAGAGGTACTTGCCGGATCTGGATTTTTGTCGTACATTTGCAACCACATTCGAGAGATATGCGGGCGGAGGTCAGCATAGCGGGTGTGAGATAAGACGCGCAGATACCAAAGTGGCCAACTGGGGCTGACTGTAAATCAGCTGGCTTTGCCTTCGGTGGTTCGAATCCGCCTCTGCGCACAGACAAGGGGAAGGAGGTGTCCGAGTGCGGACATTGATTCTCTTCTTGGATCTGCGGAAGTAGCTCAGTTGATAGAGCATTAGCCTTCCAAGCTGAGGGTCGCGGGTTTGAGTCCCGTCTTCCGCTCTTAGTGCAGTCCCTTCGGGGCTTGCGATCATGGCACAAATGCCGCTTTAGCTCAGTGGTAGAGCGCATCCTTGGTAAGGATGAGGTCCCGAGTTCAACTCTCGGAAGCGGCTCTTATACGAAGTGTGAGGGAGTAGATGAGACGGCGTTACTCCGTTGGTCTCCTTAAGGGGGAGAAATGGGAGTATTGCCGGCTACTATTGCCCTTATGTGGGTAGAGAATTACTTAACTCAACTATATTTTTTGTATTATGGCAAAAGAAGAATTCCAGAGAACGAAGCCGCATGTCAACATCGGTACCATCGGTCACGTAGACCACGGTAAGACGACTCTGACGGCGGCCATCACCAACGTACTTGCCAAGGCTGCTGGTAAGGACGCTGAGGCTCGCTCTTTCGACCAGATCGATAACGCTCCGGAGGAGAAGGAGAGAGGTATCACCATCAACTCCTCACACGTGGAGTACGAGACCATGGATCGCAAGGGCAAGTCCCTCGATGATCTGCTGGATCCCGACGCCGTAGAGGGTGCTGAGCGCGGTACCGACATCGTAGGACGTCACTACGCTCACGTGGACTGCCCCGGGCACGCCGACTACGTCAAGAACATGGTTACCGGTGCCGCTCAGATGGACGGTGCCATCCTCGTAGTGGCTGCTACCGATGGTCCTATGCCCCAGACTCGTGAGCACATCCTGCTCGCTCGTCAGGTGAACGTCCCCAGCATCGTCGTATTTGTCAACAAGTGCGATATGGTAGAGGACAAGGAGATGCTCGAGCTCGTCGATATGGAGACTCGTGACCTCCTCTCTAAGTACGACTACGATGGTGACAACACCCCCATCATCCACGGATCTGCTCTCGGCGCCCTCAATGGTGAGGAGAAGTGGGTCAACACCGTTATGGACCTGATGGATGCTGTCGATCAGTACATCCCCACCCCTCAGCACGAGCTGGACAAGCCGTTCCTGATGCCTGTCGAGGATATCTTCTCCATCACCGGTCGTGGTACCGTAGCTACCGGCCGTGTAGAGACCGGTCGCATCAAGCCCGGTGACGCTGTAGAGATCATCGGTCTCGGTGCTGATGGCCTGAAGTCTACCGTAACCAGTGTGGAGACCTTCCAGAAGAACATGTCCACCGGTGGTGAGGCAGGTGACAACGTAGGTATCCTCCTCCGCGGTATCGACAAGGATCAGCTGAAGCGTGGTATGATCGTCTGCGCTCCCGGCACCGTGAAGCCGCACTCTGAGTTTAAGGCTTCCATCTACGTCCTCAAGAAGGAGGAGGGTGGTCGTCACACCCCGTTCCGTAACCACTACCGTCCGCAGTTCTTCATCCGTACGCTTGACGTAACCGGTGACATCGAGCTGCCCGAGGGTCAGGAGATCGTGATGCCGGGTGACAACGTGGAGATCAAGGTGAAGCTCCTCTCTCCGGTTGCATGTGACGCAGGTCTGCGCTTCGCCATCCGTGAGGGTGGATGCACCGTCGGTGCAGGTCAGATCACTGAGATCCTCGACTGATCTCACGGTCTGTAGACCTAAGTAAGTAGATACTACGATAAGCCGTCCCTCGGGACGCAGTGTCTCCGGAGACGGCTTATCTATAGGGGATTAGCTCAGTTGGTAGAGCACCGGTCTCCAAAACCGGGTGTCGTGAGTTCGAGCCTCGCATCCCCTGCTGTAATAAAAATGTGTAAGTAGATATTAGGCTTTATGGCTGAACCTGAGAGCAAGAACATCTTCCAGCGCAGCGGCGCCTACGTCAAGGCGTGCTTCGACGAGCTGCGCTACAAGGTGTCATGGCCGACGCCCAAGGAGTTATCCCAGAGCGCGGTGATTGTACTGGTAGCTTCCGTCATACTATCCCTACTCATATTTGGTGTAGACCAGATCCTCGAGTATGCGATGAGTGGACTTTATCGTCTCATCATCTAGTCCTCGCGGTGCGGATAGGAGACTGTCGGACGAGATGAGGACTCATCACGTGCCGCAGTCTTACTGCACTATATGATAGGTACCATGGCAACCCTTGCGAGGTGAAGTGCGCGACCGACAGGTCGTACCGCATGTCCCCGCTCCCTATAGGGCTTCCTGCCTTGCCAGACTTACTTTAGTTTCACACCAGTCCAGGCGTATGGTCCTCCGGGATCATCGGACTGACAGATGCTTTGACAATGTCTCACGACGATCAAGATCAGGTATTTAAGTACTATGTCCTCCAGACTATCTCCGGTAAGGAGGAGTCTGTCAAGGACTATATCAACGGCATGCGTGACGTAGAGCCGTTCTTCGACAAGAATGTCGGAGAGATCCTGGTCCCGATGGAGACGACCTACACCAAGCGTCGCACAGCCTCGGGCAAGCGCGTAGAGCGGGTAAGACCATACTACAGCGGCTTTGTCTTCGTGGAGGCGCGACTCGCGGGTGAGACGACGCATAAGCTGCGTCGTGTTCCCGGGGTGCTGGGATTTATCGGTGGCGACGTCCACCCGGAGCCCCTGTCTGACCTTGACGTGAAGCGTATCAAGGAGATCTCCGACCGTCTCGCTGAGGGACCGGAGGATCTCGATGTGAGCTTCGCCGTGGGTGATCGTGTGAAGGTCAACGAAGGTCCCTTTACGGGGTTCTTCGGCGACGTTACTGAGGTATCTCCGGACAGCAAGAAGCTGAAGATCTTGGTGAAGGTCTTCGGGCGAGACACTTCGATGGAGGTGGATTACACACAGGTAGAAAAGGAGAGTGAGTCATAGCCGTCTCATCTGCGAGAGGTGAGCCCGGGCAGTCGTCCCGGGGTGAGCTGATCGCAGGTATCCCGGCATCATCGATCCGGGGAGATACCCCTCCCCTCCTCGCGAGAGGAATGGACGGAGGAAGGACCTTCTCAGTCGGATCAGATGTCATTAAGGGTGGCGGTTCCTCGAGTGTACTTTTCGCCAAATTATTGTTTGACAATAAACTGAAAGAATCATGGCAAAAGAAATTGCCGGTCAGTTGAAACTTCAGATCCGCGGTGGAGCAGCTAATCCTGCCCCTCCGGTTGGTCCTGCACTTGGTGCCAAGGGGATCAACATCATGGACTTCTGCAAGAGATTCAATGCTGAGACACAGGACAAGGGCGGACAGCTCCTTCCTGTCGTCATCACGTACTATGCGGACAAGTCCTTTGACTTTGTCATCAAGACGCCGCCTGCTGCCGCTCAGCTCATCGAGGCCTCCAAGGTCAAGAAGGGTAGTGCACAGCCTAACCGCAATAAGGTGGCCAGCGTCACTTGGGACCAGGTGAAGGAGATCGCTCAGAATAAGATGAGTGACCTCAATTGCTTCACCGTGAAGAGCGCCATGCGCCTGGTTGCCGGTACGGCACGGAGCATGGGGATTACCGTAAAGGGAGACTTCCCCGAGGATGTCGAGTAATATCAGAAGGAGAATACGATTATGAGTAGAATATCTAAGAATCGCAAGATCGCTCTGAGTAAGGTCGACAACACGAAGGAGTACTCTCTCAAGGAGGCCTCTCAGCTCGTCAAGGAGATCACCACGACGAAGTTTGACGCCTCTGTGGATATGGACGTACGCCTTGGCGTCGATCCTCGTAAGTCCACACAGATGGTGCGTGGTACCGTCACCCTGCCTCACGGTACGGGAAAGACGGTCCGTGTCCTCGTCCTCTGCTCTGCCGATAAGGAAGAGGAGGCTAAGGAGGCAGGTGCCGACTATGTGGGTCTCGACGAGTATATCGAGAAGATCAAGGGCGGATGGACCGATATCGATGTGATCATCACTATGCCCGCCATCATGGGTAAGATCGGTGCCCTCGGCCGTGTACTCGGTCCGAGAGGTCTGATGCCTAACCCCAAGAGCGGTACGGTGACCAATAACATCGGTGATGCTGTCCGTCAGGTCAAGGCCGGTAAGATCGACTTCCGTGTCGACAAGGCCGGTATCGTCCACACCTCCATCGGTAAGGTCTCTTTTACCCCCGAGCAGATTGCTGATAACGCACGTGAATTCCTTCGCACACTGGAGCGCCTGAAGCCCACGTCTGCCAAGGGAACGTACATGAAGAGCGTCTATCTTTCCAGTACCATGAGTCCGGGTATCAAGATCGACACCCGAGCATTGACTGAGGCGTAACGTATGTCTCCCACGGAGATATATCCATCCCTCTTTTGTCCTATAGATAAGTATGAAGAAAGAAGATAAAGCGAAAGTCATCGAGCAGCTCAAGGAGCTCCTCGAGACTTATCCCCACGCATATTTGGTCGACGCCATGGCTCTCGACGCTGAGCAGACTACTGCTCTCCGTCGCCAGTGCTTCCAGCATGGTGTCAAGATGATGGTCGTGAAGAATACGCTCCTACATCGCGCCTTTGTTGACATCAACGAGGAGCAGTATGAGCCCTTCCACCCCTACCTCAAGGGCACCAGCGCGCTGATGCTCTCTGAGTCTGCCAATGCCCCCGCCCGTGTGCTCAAGGACTTCCACAAGGAGCTCAAGAGCGCCGGCGCCGATATCGAGAGGCCGAGCCTGAAGGCTGCCTACGTCTATGACACCTTCTACCTGGGTGCCGGTGAGCTGGATACGCTCGCTGCCCTCAAGAGCAAGGAGGAGCTCATCGGAGATATCATCTCCATGCTCGAGTCTCCGATCATGGACGTCATCTCTCAGGTCAGCTCTGCAGGCAACACCATCCACGGTGTCCTGGAGACTCTCGAGAAGCGAGCAGAGGCGTAAGAGACGTGCGCGGAGGTCTACCACCCCTATGCGAGGTGGCGTGATCCTCACCGCAGATCATCGATATCGGGAGCGGATCTGTCCTCCCTCTCACATAGAGAGGGGTGCACCCGATAGGATAGACCAAGCGACAGGTCACACATACAATTATAGTAACGTACACAATAACTTTAGATATAAAATAACGATATGGCTGACGTAAAAGCAATCGCTGAGGAGCTGGTCAATCTGACCGTCAAGGAGGTAACTGAGCTGAAGACCATCCTGAAGGATGAGTATGGCATCGAGCCCGCTGCTGCCGCTGTAGCAGTAGCCGGTCCTGCCGCTGCTGCTGGTGCAGGTGATGCAGCTGCTGAGAAGTCTTCTTTCGACGTAAACCTGAAGGACGCCGGTGCATCTAAGCTCCAGGTGATCAAGGCTGTCAAGACGGCTCTCGGGCTCGGTCTGAAGGAGGCTAAGGAGCTTGTAGACGGTGCGCCCTCTGTCATCCAGAAGGATGTGGACAAGGCTGCCGCTGAGGCTCTGAAGAAGACTCTTGAGGAGGCCGGAGCTACTGTTGAGCTTCAGTAATCCTCACTTACTACCCCTGTCTCTCTCGTGGAGGCGGGTGAAGGGTTAAGGACCGGCCATTACCGGCAGGTTCTTAACCTTTTCGTGTCTTTTACTACTCCTTGAATTAAAGAATTTTATGTCCTCACAATATAAGCCTGAGAGAGTCACCTTTGCCTCTTCCAAGCATCCATTACCTTTCCCGGACTTTCTCGACATTCAGCTGAAGTCTTACAAGGACTTTATGCAGCTGGATATCCCTGCCGGAAAGCGGAAGAGCCAGGGACTGTATCAAGCATTCCTGGATAACTTTCCAATCACCGACACGAGAAACAACTTCGTCCTCGAGTTTTTGGATTACTTCGTGGATCCTCCCAGGTACACCATTGAGGAGTGTCTGAGTAGAGGGCTGTCCTACACGGTCCCTCTCAAGGCTAAGCTCAAGCTGTATAGCACAGACCCTGAGCACGAGGACTTTGATACTTCGATTCAGGACGTCTACCTGGGGCAGATCCCTTATATGACGCCTGCAGGTAGCTTTATCATCAATGGCGCTGAGAGAGTTGTGGTGTCCCAGATGCACCGCTCACCGGGAGTATTCTTCTCCGTGAGTGTGCACAATAACGGCACCAAGCTCTTCAACGCCCGTATCNTTCCCTTCAAGGGATCTTGGATCGAGTTTGCGACAGACATCAATAACGTCATGTACGCTTACATCGATCGCAAGAAGAAGCTGCCCGTGACTACTCTGCTGAGAGCCATCGGCTACGAGACCGATAAGGATATCCTGAGTCTCTTCGGTATCGCCGAGGAGGTGAAGGTGAATAAGACCAACCTAAAGAAGAACATCGGTCGTAAGGTAGCAGCACGTATCCTGGATACGTGGGTCGAGGATCTCGTGGATGAGGAAACGGGTGAAGTAGTCTCCATGGAGCGCTACAATGTAGTGGTAGATAGAGATGAAGAGCTTACAGAGGAGAATATCCAGGCGATCCTTGACCTCAAGAATGCGCCCAAGACGATGCTCCTCGAGAGAGAGTCCGACTCGGGTCTCGACTATAGTGTCATCACCAATACGCTGCAGAAGGATCCCTCCAACTCTCAGAAGGAGGCGGTCTACCATATCTACCGTCAGCTCCGCAGCCAGGACCCTATGGACGAGCAGTCGGCTCAGGAGGTGATCAATAACCTCTTCTTCTCCGACAAGCGGTACGACCTCGGCGATGTCGGTCGCTACCGTATCAATCACAAGCTGGATATCGATATCTCTGAGGAGACGAAGGTCCTGACCAATGAGGATATCGTCGCCATCATCGACTATCTGGTGAAGCTGAAGAATGGTCGTGCCAATATCGACGATATCGACCACCTGAGCAATCGTCGCGTCCGCACCGTCGGCGAGCAGCTCTATCAGCAGTTTGGCATCGGTCTCGCTCGCATAGCCCGTACGGTCCGCGAGCGTATGAACGTGCGGGACAATGAGGTCTTTACTCCTGTAGACCTGATCAATTCCAAGACGATCAGCAGCGTGGTCAATTCCTTCTTTGGGACCAACCCGCTGTCCCAGTTTATGGACCAGACCAATCCTCTTGCGGAGATCACGCATAAGCGTCGTCTCTCCGCACTCGGTCCCGGCGGTATCAGCCGTGATCGTGCAGGGTTTGAGGTGCGAGACGTCCACTATACCCACTACGGTCGTCTCTGTCCTATCGAGACCCCTGAGGGTCCGAATATCGGTCTGATCTCCTCGCTCTGTGTCTACTCCAAGGTGAGCGATATGGGCTTCCTCGCCACGCCGTACTTCAAGGTCGATGGCGGCAAGGTAGACTTCAGCGACTCCGGCGTCCGGTACTACACCGCTGAGGCGGAGGAGGACATGACGGTGGCGCAGTTTACTCCCAATATCGGTGACGATGGGACGCTCCTCGATGGACAGATCAAGAGCCGTCACGGATCGGACTTCCCCGTCGTGGATGCCGATGACGTCGACCTGATCGACGTGGCGCCGATGCAGATCTGCTCCATCGCCGCTGCGCTGATCCCCTTCCTCGATCACGATGATGCGCACCGTGCCCTCATGGGTAGTAACATGATGCGTCAGGCTGTACCGCTCCTCCATGGTGAGTCACCTATCGTCGGCACCGGTCTCGAGGGACCGATGGTTCGCGATGGCCGCTCACAGGTAATGGCAGAGCGCGATGGTGTGGTCGAGTATGTCGATGCCAATAAGATCCGCATCCGCTACGACTACACCGAGGATGAGCAATTTGTCCGCTTCGACGATGAGGTGACCGAGTATCACCTCTCCAAGTGGCGTCGTACCAACCAGAGTACCACTGTCGATCAGCGACCGATCGTCATGGAGGGTGACCGCGTCACCGCGGGGCAGATCCTTACGGAGGGCTTCGCCACAGAGCGTGGTGAGCTCGCCCTGGGACGTAATATCCTCGCCGCTTACATGCCGTGGAAGGGGTACAACTACGAGGATGCGATCGTCATCAACGAGCGTCTCGTCCGCGAGGACTTCTTCACCTCCGTCCACGTCGACGAGTACAATCTCGAGGTGCGCGACACCAAGCGCGGTATGGAGGAGCTGACCAATGATATCCCCAACGTCAGCGAGGACGCCACCCGCGAGCTGGATGCCAATGGTATCATCCGCGTCGGTGCACACGTCCACCCGGGAGACATCATGATCGGTAAGATCACGCCTAAGGGTGAGAGCGATCCCACGCCGGAGGAGAAGCTCCTCTTCGCCATCTTCGGTGAGAAGGCGGGCGATGTGAAGGACGCTTCGCTCAAGGCCGATCCCTCTCTCAGCGGCGTCGTGATCGACACACACCTCTACTCTCGCGCGATCAAGACCGGCAACAGCCGCAAGACGATCCGTGATCTCAAGCAGCAGCTCGACGAGGAGCAGGAGAAGGAGCAGGAGCAGCTTATGAAGCTCTTCCTCTCCAAGCTTACCAAGCTGACCAGCCGCAAGGTGAGCCAGGGGATCAAGGACTATGTCGGTACCACTGTTGTCGCTAAGGGCGTCAAGATTACCGGACCGGTCCTCAAGCAGATCATCTACGAGGAGGTGGTCCCGGACGACTGGACCTCTGACGAGCACGATAATAAGCTGATCGCTCAGCTGATCGTCAATTACCTCCACGAGTCCAAGGTGATCGAGAGCAAGTACTACCGCAAGCAATTTGATGCCACCATCGGTGACGAGCTCCCCAATGGTGTGATCCAAAACGCCAAGGTCCTCATCGCTAAGAAGCGCAAGATCCAGGTGGGCGACAAGATGGCAGGACGCCACGGTAATAAGGGTATCGTCTCCAAGATCGTCCGCACTGAGGATATGCCCTTCCTCGAGGACGGTACTCCGGTGGATATCTGTCTCAATCCGATGGGTGTGCCCTCGCGTATGAACCTGGGTCAGATCTTCGAGGCAGTACTCGGATGGGCAGGATACAAGCTGGGGGTAAAGTTCTCCAGCCCCATCTTCGACGGCGCCTCTCTCGACGACCTCAACGAGTGGACCGACAAGGCCGGTCTTCCTCGCTACGGCGTCTCCTATCTCTACGATGGTGAGACCGGGCTCCGCTTCGACCAGCCCGCCACCGTCGGTGTCACCTATTTCCTCAAGCTGGACCATATGGTCGAGGATAAGATGCACGCCCGCTCCATCGGTCCCTACTCCCTCATCACACAGCAGCCACTCGGTGGTAAGGCACAGTTTGGTGGTCAGCGCTTCGGAGAGATGGAGGTGTGGGCCCTCGAGGCCTACGGCGCTGCCTACACATTGCGTGAGATGCTCACCGTCAAGTCAGACGACGTAGTAGGTCGCTCCAAAACCTACGAGGCGATCGTCAAGGGCTCCCCCTTCCCGGAGCCGGGCATCCCTGAGTCACTCAACGTCCTTGTCCACGAGCTTCGTGGCCTCGGGCTGGGATTCAATCTCGAGTGATCGACCGGTGATTTTTTGAGACGCATAAAGTAGAGAGAATCATAGCTTATGGCTTTCAAGATAACAAATAAGATCAACCCCAACTTCTCCCGCATCCGCATCGGGATCGCCTCTCCTGAGGAGATCCTCGAGAATTCGCACGGTGAAGTAACCAAGCCGGAGACGATCAACTATCGTACCTACAAGCCGGAGCGCGACGGACTATTCTGTGAGCGCATCTTCGGCCCGGTCAAGGACTACGAGTGCCACTGTGGTAAGTACAAGGGGATCCGCTACCGCGGCGTCGTCTGCGACCGCTGCCAGGTAGAGGTGACGGAGAAGAAGGTGCGTCGTGAGCGCATGGGACACATCAAGCTGGAGGTGCCGATCGTGCACGTCTGGTTCTTCCGCTCTGTCCCCAATAAGATCGCCTATCTCCTCGGCATCCCCTCCAAGAAGCTCGAGAAGATCGTCTACTACGAGTCCTATGTGGTGATCAATAAGGGTGTCGCCGAGGACGTCGAGGATCTCGACTTCCTCTCTGAGGAGGAGTACCTCGACATCATCGATCGTCTGCCGGAGGGCAATCAGGATCTTCCCGACAGCGATCCGGATAAGTTCATCGCCGGTATCGGCGGTGAGGCGATCCTGAAGCTCCTTGAGCGGGTCGACCTCGACAAGCTCTCCTATCAGCTCCGTGCCAGCGCCTCCAAGGAGACCTCGCAGCAGCGCAAGAAGGAGTCCCTCAAGCGCCTCCAGGTGGTCGAGAGCTTCCGTGCCTCCAATGGCTACTCTCGTCCCGAGTGGATGGTGATGAAGGTGATCCCCGTGATCCCCCCGGAGCTCCGTCCTCTCGTGCCGCTCGACGGTGGCCGCTTCGCCACCTCGGATCTCAATGAGCTCTACCGCCGGGTGATCATCCGCAACAACCGCCTCCGTCGACTCATCGAGACGAGGGCGCCTGAGGTGATCCTCCGCAATGAGGAGCGTATGCTCCAGGAGTCGGTGGACTCACTCTTCGACAACAGCCGTCGCTCCGCTGCTGTCAAGAGTCGCAGCAATCGTCCCCTCAAGTCGCTTACCGACTCCATCAAGGGTAAGCAGGGACGCTTCCGCCAGAATCTCCTCGGTAAGCGCGTCGACTACTCCGCCCGCTCCGTCATCGTCGTCGGTCCTGAGCTGAAGATGTACGAGTGCGGTCTGCCGAAGAATATGGCAGCCGAGCTCTACAAGCCCTTCATCATCCGTCGCCTCATCGACCGCGGTATCGTCAAGACCGTCAAGAGTGCCAAGCGCATCGTCGATCGTCGTGAGCCGGTTGTCTTCGACATCCTCGAGAATATCATCAAGGGTCACCCCATTCTCCTCAATCGTGCCCCTACGCTCCACCGACTCGGTATCCAGGCCTATCAGCCCAAGCTTATCGAGGGTAAGGCTATCCAGCTCCATCCGCTCTCCTGTACGCCCTTCAATGCGGACTTCGACGGAGACCAGATGGCAGTCCACCTCCCCCTCTCCAATGAGGCGATCCTCGAGGCACAGTTCCTCATGTTTGCCTCACAGAATATCCTCAACCCCGCCAACGGAGCCCCGATCACCGTACCTACCCAGGATATGGTACTCGGACTCTATTACATCACCAAGACGCGCTCCGGAGCCAAGGGCGAGGGCAAGGTATTCAGTGACTTCGAGGAGGTACAGGTCGCTTACGACCAGGGCTCCCTCGATATGCACGCCGTCATCAAGGCACGTGTAGAGGATCTCGACGAGCAGCGTAAGCCGATCACCCACGTCATCGAGACCTCCTACGGTCGTATGCTCTTCAATCAGATGATGCCCAAGGGTGAGCTCCCATTCTACAACGGAGTGGTGGGTAAGAAGAACCTCCGACTCATCATCGGTGAGGTGATCAAGTACTGCGGTATCGCTGAGAGCTCCGCTTTCCTCGACCGCATCAAGAACCTCGGCTACTACATGTCCTACAAGGCAGGACTCTCCTTCAACCTCTCCGACGTCATCGTACCTAAGGAGAAGGAGGAGATCATCGCCGACGGCTTCAGCCAGGTCGAGGAGATCATGGATAACTTCAATTTCGGTATCATCACCGACAACGAGCGTTACAATCAGATCATCGACGTCTGGACGAACGTCAATAATAAGATCTCCCAGGTGCTCATGCAGCAGCTCAAGGAGGACGAGGACGGCTTCAATTCCATCTACATGATGATGGACTCCGGTGCCCGTGGATCTGCCAATCAGATCCAGCAGCTCTCCGGTATCCGTGGTCTGATGGCCAAGCCGGTCCGCAGCGGTGAGGGAGCCCAGACGATGGAGAATCCTATCCTGACCAACTTCAAGGAAGGTCTCTCCGTACTCGACTACTTCATCTCCACTCACGGTGCGCGTAAGGGACTCTCCGATACGGCACTCAAGACCGCCGACGCCGGTTACCTGACCCGTCGTCTCGTCGATGTCTCCTCCGATGTGATCATCACCGAGGAGGACTGCGGTACGCTCCGCGGTATCGTCCGTCGTGAGATCAAGGAGGGTAAGAACGTCGTCGCATCGCTCTACGAGCGTATCCTCGGTCGCTGCTCTGTCCACGATATCATCCATCCGATCACCGGCGAACTGATCGTCCGGGCCAATGAGGAGATCGATGAGGACGCTGCCACCAAGATCCAGGAGTCGCCTATCACCGAGGTCGAGATCCGCTCCGTCCTCACCTGCGAGAGCAAGGAGGGTGTCTGCGCCAAGTGCTACGGTCGTGACCTGGCACACAATCGTCCCGTACAGATGGGCGAGGTGGTCGGCGTAGTCGCTGCTCAGGCGATTGGTGAGCCGGGTACTCAGCTGACCCTCCGTACCTTCCACGCCGGTGGTGTCGCCTCCTCCGATACGGTGGAGCGCTACATCAAGGCTCAGTACGACGGTATCCTCGAGATCGATGAGCTCCGTACCGTGGACTCCAAGGACGAGGATGGCAGGAGCTTCAAGGTGGTTATCGGCCGACAGGCAGAGATGCGCATCGTCGACCCCAATACCCACATGTCGCTCATCAGCAATAATATCCCCTACGGTGCCCACCTCTTCATCGAGCCCGGCACTGAGGTGAAGGCTGACGACACCATCTACGAGTCCGACCCCTTCAACGCGGTTATGGTGGCTGAGGCAGAAGGTACGCTCCACTACGAGGGACTCAAGGAGGGCATCACCTACGAGGTACAGAGCGAGTCCAATGTCGCCACCGGACGTAGCGAGTGGGTCATCATCGAGAGTAAGGACAAGAACACCACCCCCGCCTACAGCGTGATCCGCAAGGGCGAGGAGAGTGCCACCTCCTATGACCTCCCTGCCGGTGCCCTCCTGACACAGCGAGATGGTGCTAAGCTCAAGGCCGGCGACATCATCGCCAAGATCCCCCGCGTCGTCGTCAAGACCGGCGATATCACAGGAGGTCTCCCCCGTGTCACTGAGCTCTTCGAGGCTCGTAACCCCACCAATCCTGCCGTCGTCTCTGAGATCGACGGTGAGGTGGCCCTCGGACGCATCCGTCGCGGTAATCGTGAGATCATCGTCACCTCCAAGACCGGTGAGGAGCGCAAGTATATGGTGCCGCTCTCCAGACAGATCCTGGTTCAGGAGAATGACTTCGTCCGTGCCGGCGATCCCATCTCCGACGGACAGATCTCTCCGCAGGATATCCTGGCGATCCTCGGCCCCAATGCGGTGCAGAATTATATCGTCAATGGTGTCCAGGACGTCTACCGCAAGCAGGGTGTGGCGATCAACGACAAGCACTTCGAGATCATTGTCCGTCAGATGCTCCGCAAGGTCCTCGTCGAGGATGCCGGCGATACCAACCTCCTCGAGCAGGACATCGTCGACAAGCAGGACATCAAGGACGCCAACGATGCTCTCTGGGGCAAGAAGGTGATCACCGATCCGGGTGACTCTGAGGAGTACAGCGAGGGTCAGATCATCACCCTGCGCCGTCTGCGCGACGCCAATAGCCAGCTTCGTCGTAAGGATCTCCGCACGATCGAGGCGCGCGATGCGATGCCGGCGGTCAGCAGTCAGATGCTCCAGGGTATCACCAAGGCTGCCCTGCAGACCAAGAGCTTCATGTCCGCTGCCTCCTTCCAGGAGACGCCTAAGGTGCTCAATAACGCCGCCATTGAGGGACGGATCGACGCACTCGACTCCATTAAGGAGAATGTGATCGTCGGCCACCTCATCCCGGCCGGTACCGGACAGGCTGCCCGCAAGGATTTCGTGGTGGCCAATAAGGCAGACCTCGAGGCGAAGCGTCTCTTAGAGACTGCCAAGGCTTCCGGCCAGCGTGTCCAGTCACCATTGGAGGACATCATGCCTGAGGACTGATCTTCGGTCCTCCCGAGTCTGAGTTAAGTAAGATCGGCTCCCGATGGGGTTTTTCCCTGTCGGGAGCCTATCTTTTTTTTTGCCCTACAGGATGCTCAAGATCAGGCCTCGGACTAATACCGGTAATAGTCATCACTAATACCGATAATAGTCGAGCCTAATACCAGTAATAGATTTCAGTCGATCCCTTCCGTAGACAGCCGGTGATTTTTTTTCAGCCTTTTTGCACTTCTACTTTTTCCACAACTTTGTCCAAGTAGGGATGCAGTATTTGGAGGGTTGAGTTGTTAGTAGGATAGAGCACCGGAGAGTGGTCCCGTTAAGTAACTGTCAGCCGGGTTATATGGATCCAAGGACCTATGAGCGATAGAGAGATAGCAGATCTGCTACGGACCGATGAGGAGGCGGCATTCCGTCTCCTGTACCGTCGGTATGCCGGTCAGCTGAGGGCGGTCGCCTATCGCTACACCGGTGACAGCGACAAGGCTGAGGACGTCCTCCAGGAGGCGATGATCAAGGTGTGCCGTCATGCGGACTCCTTCTCCTACAGAGGAGATGGCTCCCTCTATGGCTGGATCAAGCGCATAGTGGTACACACCGCCCTCAATTCCCTCAAGAGCTTCCACGAGGCACGGATGTGTCCCATGGATGACCTGACGGAAGTGGCGACACCGGAGACAGAGGAGGATAGTGAGGAGGAGGTGTCCCTCCTCGACCGGATCAGTCCGGAGCTGCTCCTGCGGATGATCGGAGAGCTGCCTGAGGGCTACCGTCAGGTCTTTAGCCTCTACGCCGTGGAGGGACACTCGCACAAGGAGATCGGCGCAATGCTGGGGATAGGGGAGCGCAGCTCTGCATCACAGTACTGCCGCGCCAAGAAGAGACTTAAAGAGAAGCTGGAGCTATGGATAAGAGAAACAAAGAGAGAGTGAGCGCCGCTCCCGGAGCGTGGGAGGCTGCTCTGAGAGAGAGACTCCGGGGGATGGAGCTCCCGGGAGAGACTACACCCCCTGTGGTGATCCCCGGGACGCTATCGGCTCGGAGACGTCGTCGGCGTCTCGGATGGGTCGCCGGTATGGTGGCCTCGGTGGCGGTAATCCTGCTGATCGTCCTTCTGTCACCACAGCAGGAGCAGCTGCAGACACCCCTTCCCGTCGACGATCCTGTCGCTGTACTCCCGTCGGAGCAGCTACCCTCAGTCGAGGAGACCCCGGTGACGACTCCTGTGGAGCGTGGTAGGGTGGGTGGTCGCAAGACTCCTGTACGGAGGGACCCACATCTCCTCTCTCCGATACGGTCGGGGGCGGCACTACTCGTCGCGGACGGGAGAAGGATCACTCCCGGACGTCCGAGACGCTTTGTCTCGAAGGGTGGGGCAGACGAGGCTCCCCCCATACAAGCGATCGGCTCCTCCGACTTCTCTCTCCCGGAGATGCCTTCCCGCACCTCATCCTCCCGCCTGCTTGCCTCAGCACTGATCCCGGGAGGGGGTGTAAGCGGTGGGGTACAGCGTGAGATGTTTACCTCCACTGCGCCCGGTTATAGGGAGAGGAAGATCCAGCTCTCGCGTCGCCCGGTACTTGAGCTGGAGGCTCACCTGATGAAACCAATCTGGGGCGATAGGCTCTATGCCGACATGGGAGTCTTCTTCTCCTGGCAGAGGGTCGAGCTTGCCGATGGAGAGGAGCAGATAGGCTACTTCACACAGGATATGCGGTCGATCGGAGTCAGCCCCGGACTCACCGCCCGACTGCTCCGTCTCGGACCGACCGAGGTGTCGGGCTATGGAGCGGTGGGGCTTGCTCTGCCTCTTGGGAGTGAGACTACGAGCGATCTGCCTCTGTCGGAGGGGGTGAGGGAAAAACGGGCGATCGTCGACCTCCGGACGGGTCTCCGCCTCTCAGCCTCGGTGGGCGGAGGACTGAGAGCCTACGCATCAGCGGGACTGGTCTATGACCTGGTGCCGCCTGTCGTGGCACTGCCTCACGCCGAGCTGCCCCGAGTAGCCCCGCAGATCTCCCTGGGACTCTCGATGGATCTCCCCGACCTGGGTCGATAGAGTACTACCGCTTATCGCGGAAAAAGCGGTTATTGTAGGGGGCGGTTTGGGAATGTGTTAGTTTTACCGTTTTCTCTCCTCCTGTAAATAAGCTATATTTGTCTGAGGACGGTAGATAAGTCCAGCCTTTAATAGCTTTACAGAAAATGAGACAACGCCACATATGGTTGATCGGACTCATCTGTACCTGCTGCCTTCCTCTGATGGGGCAGAAGAAGATGGTCTATGGTAACGTGCAGGAGGTAGGTCAGGCGAAGGCACTGTATTACTACTCTCTTACGGATAATGAATTGTCGAGAGAGAGATACATGGCGATGGTGCTTCAGAAAGGGACAGAGGTAAGTCGCTTCGGTGCCGTCTCTGCCTACCTGAGGGACTCCCTGGCTCTTGCCCTCGGTGGCAAGCCCTACGACACTCGCTTCCTGGGAAGAGAGAGCGCAAAGATCGCCAGACGCCCTGATGCCGAGGGGGATCCGGGGTGGACCCTTATCGTAGGATACCCGGACGGAAACCGTACCATTACGGATCGGATACTGATAGACTACTACCTTACCGAGGAAAAAGACACCAAGCCCATATGGAAACTCGGTAGCCAACAAAAGACCATCTCAGGATACAAGTGTATGCAAGCGAGTACACTCCTTTTCGGCAGGCAGTGGACAGTGTGGTACACCATGGACATAGATGAGTCTGCCGGACCATGGCTGCTGTACGGTCTCCCGGGTGTAGTGGTAGACGCAAAGTCAGATGATGGGGACTTCCGATTTGAGCTGTCCAAGATTGAGCATCGCCCGACGCCTATACTGCTGTCTAAGCATATGTTCAACAAAGTAAGTCGTAAACAATTCTTGGAGCAAAAACAAAAGTACCACGGCAATACGAAGAGTTACGTCAAGGGAACATCCTATGGACACGAGGTCTCCGATCTTCCAAATAGTTCACCTAAGAAGTATAACCCACTGCGTAAGTCAGGTCACCGGTAACTCTCTTCACCGGTATCTCTGCATAGCTCTCCTGTCAGTACTTCTTTACGTGCCATTCTCCGCAAGAGCAGACGATGGTGCGATTATAGTGGAGGGACAGGTCACAGACAGTATCACAGATACTGCGCTTCCCGGTGCCATCGTCACACTTCACCGCTCTGCAGAGGAGAGTGTCCCCATTGCGTTTTGCCAAACTGACGACAGAGGGATGTTCTCTCTGTCTCTTAGCGGGGATCAGGAGGCAAAAGTCTGCCAGGTGCGTCTACTGGGATACAAGGCTCAGACCATCGCTATCGATAGCTCCGACCCCCTCACCCACTTAGTGATAAGGCTTGCTCGCTCTTCTGAGCAATTGCCCGAAGTGGTCGTCGTAGGTCCACCTATCACGCATAGCGGTGATACACTGACTTACCGTGCTGACGAGTTTCGTACCAATAATACATACTCTGCGGAGGATCTCCTCAAGCGTCTACCCGGCATAACGGTCGATACCCATGGGGTGATCAGCTATATGGGAAAGGCTGTACAAGGTGTCATGATCGAGAGCAGGGATCTGGTCGCTGACAACTACCGCACCGCTACGCGTGTCGTAAGAGCGGAGGATATCAAGTCGATAGACGTCCTCGAGCACTATCAGCGAGTGAAGCTCCTAAGGGGACTGAAGGATGGGGAGGGGGCAATGATCAATATCAGGCTTAAGGACAACACTATGCACCACCCTGCAGGCTCTGTCTCTCCCGGTCTCGGTCGTACTCACCATAGGGTGATCCATGAGCTGTCCGCCGATGCCCTGCTGGTACGTCCGACGCACCAGACCCTCTCTGCCATGTACGTAGGGAATAGCGGGAGCTCTAATACCCCTGATATTAGCTCCCAAAACAAAATACCATCGACAGAAACCGTTGGTATCCTGGACAAAGATGTATCCGGTAGGAATTCCTCTGCGGGGAGTCTCTCATCGTATAACTACGGAGGTACGATCAATCAATTGCTTGCCCTTACAAACGATCGCACCATTAAGTATAACGGGGGATATGCGTGGACAGGTAGTGAGAGACAGCAAGATCTAAAGGGAAGTCTCTATAATGGGGAGCGCAACGTCCCCTTGATCCAGTCCAAGCGATCACAATATAAGGATCAGCAAGGATATCTGACAATAGACTACACCGTCAACGATATGACAACCTATTTTAAGAATGACTTCCGCATAGAGCTGTCTAAGGATCACAAGACCCATAATATCACTCGTAATGAGATCCCGCTCGTGGAAGAGATCCGTGGCACAGAAGTACGTATCTCCGACAAAATATCCGGCATTAGACGATCGGGACAAGAGATCAAGCAATTCCGAGGGGCTATCCGATACTCACGTCTCCCATCTCTCTACCGGGAGGTCCCAAGCGGTCCGCTGGCCTATAGGACGGATGGATCAGGTCAGAACGTATACGGAGAGAGCTCTCTGTCCTATGGGCGTCTGCTGTCTGACCACCTGATCCTGAGTGGAAATGCAGGACTCTCTGCCTCTTACGGATCGGTCCTGATCTCTTCTCTTCAGAGTCTTATGGTACAGGGTGGATGGGTAATGGCGGAGAGCAGCCCGGAGCTATCCTATCATGATCCCCGACTTAAGTGGGGTTTCTCTCTGCCCCTCTCTCTGTCTGTCAGCCGCTTTGTCACCGACTCGTCCCGGCAGAGCGGTCAACCGATGAGGGCAAGGCTCGGCTTTGCTACACACATTTCCTATCGCCCCACTGTACGATGGCGGATAGCAGGCAGAGCGAGCTATAGGGATCAGGATAATCCCCGCCTGTACGACTACCTCACCGGCACCTATCAGTCTTCATTTGACCAAGTGATGAAGAAAACATCGGTTGCGGTACGGCGCATTAAGACCTTAAGCTCGACCGTTGACATAGAGTATCGCTCTGCAATAGACGGGATCTTTGCCTCCTGGACATCGACGGCAATAAGTCGGAAGAGTAATAATCTATCGGATGTCATCTATCGCGGGACGGCAAGAGAGCATATCATTACGGAGAGAGCTTCCTCCTCCACACTCCTCATTTCCGAGACACACTTTTCCAAGTACTTCTCCGGTATATCTACCGTGCTGACACTTAGCGCCGGATATAACTACTCTGACCTTCCCATCCTCCGGAGAGGTGAGGAGAGTCGTGTGCGTAATCACACTTTTACCTGCTCCGGTAAGGTCGATGCAAATAGTCCGTCGTGGATAGAGCTGATAGGATGTGCTGAGGTGCTATGGATGAGCTCTTCCGGACGCTTCGGCACGCAGAGGGGAGGTGATGTATCCTGCTCCGTAACCCTGTCTGCATTTCCCTCCGAGCAATGGTCCTTCTCAGCGAGCTACACAGGGAGTCGGATCCTAATGGCACAGGAGAGGATCCCGTTTCGATCTTTCTTAGACACTGACATTACCTACCGGCATGGGAGGCATCGGATAGTGCTTGCCTGCTCCAATCTACTGAACACCCAACGGGATCCCCTATTGTCTTTTGACAGAGGCGACCAGTCTATTATTAATAGTGTCAGTAGGAGAAGGCAAACCATGCTGACCTATACTCTAAAGTTTTGAAGCAGGGAGACTCAAGGCATTGCCAAAGGGGCTGGTCCGAATCGTCAGTGATGACTACCGCTTGTCGCGGAAGAAGCGGGACATCAGCTCCCGACAGTCGTCCGCAAGGATGCCGGAGGTGATCTTGGTCTTGGGGTGAAGGATCTCCCGGCTGACAGTGGTAAAGCCGAACTTTGGCTCATCGGCGCCCCAGACGAGGCGCGTCGGGCGGCACCAGCGGATCGCCCCGGCACACATGACGCAGGGCTCTATGGTGACGTAGAGGGTGCAGTCTGTGAGGAGCTTAGCACCCAGGTGTCCCTGTGCAGAGGTGAGGGCGATCATCTCCGCATGCGCCGTCACATCCCTCAGCCCCTCGGTCTGATTGTGTCCCCGACCGATGATCTCTCCATCCGGCGAGACCACCACGGCACCGATCGGCACTTCGCCCTCCTCGCGTGCCAGCTCTGCTTCCCTCAGAGCCTCCCGCATCAGCGCCTCATCGCTTGTCCTCATCATCGCATCGTCACTCGAGGGGTAGGGGCTTCTGCGGGGTGAGTCCCAGTTCATCGGACGCCCACTGCTCCATATACCTGAGCGCCTCCTGACGATCGTTGTGGATCAGACCGTCGAGGATCGCATTCTTGATCGCTTCCTTAATCTGTCCCACGGCGGAGCAGGGCTCCAGTCCGTAGAGGTCCATGATCTCCCGACCATCCACCGGGGGCTGGAAGTTTCGGATCCGATCCTTCTCCTCTATCTCCTTGAGCTTCTCCCGGACGATGGCAAAGTTATTGAGATACCTCTCCACCTTACGTGGATTCTTGCTCGTCAGGTCGCTCTCGCAGAGCAGCATCAGATCCTCGATGTCGTCCCCCGCATCAAAGAGCAGCCGTCGCACCGCCGAGTCGGTCACGCCGTCGTCCGCCAGCTGAGCGGGGCGCATGTGGAGGGAGACCATCTTCCGCACATACTTCAGCCGCTCATCGGTGGGAAACTTTGCCCGTCGGAATATCTTGGGCAGCATCCGCTGTCCCAGGTAGTCGTGGTTGTGGAAGGTCCAGCCGCCCCGGACAAACTGCTTCGACCGCGGCTTGCCGATGTCGTGGAAGAGTGCCGCCATCCGGAGCCGAAGGGAGTCCGATCGCTCTGCCACATTGTCCACCACCTGGATGGTGTGGTAGAAGTTGTCCTTATGCCCCACGCCATCCTGTGTCTCCGCACCCTGCAGTGCCGACACCTCAGGGAGGTAAATGTCCATCAGCCCGGTGCGATACATTAGGTCGAGCCCGACGGAAGGCTTGCGGCTGGCCATGATCTTCATAAACTCCCCCTCTATCCGGTCCGCTGAGACGATCCTCAGTCGGTCGGCATTCCGCCGAATGGCTGCAAGCATATCCGGGGGAATGGTAAAACGGAGCTGTGCGGCAAAGCGAACCGCCCGCATCATCCGGAGCGGATCGTCCGAGAAGGTGATGTCCGGGTCAAGCGGCGTGCGGATGATCCCCATGCTGAGGTCTCTCAGCCCGTCGTAGGGGTCGTGAAGGGTCCCCGCCTCGGGACCGGTGACGGTGACGGAGAGCACATTGATCGTGAAGTCGCGCCGCGCCTCGTCCTCGGCAAAGGTCCCCTCCATCACCTCTGGCTTCCGCGACGACTCCGTGTAGCTCTCTCGCCGAGCGCCGACAAACTCGAGCTCCCGACCGCGGTACTTTACCTGAGCGGTGCGGAAGTTCCGGAATACAGTGGCTTGCGATCCCTTCCCCAGCAGCTCGGAGATCCGGTCGGCGACCCGCTCGCAGTCGCCCTCGAGGACAAAGTCCAGATCCGTCGTTGGGCGGTCGATGATCAGGTCGCGCACCGCCCCGCCGATGAGGCGTATCTCCACGCCGGTCTCCTCGGCAGCTCGGTCAAGTACCTCCAGCAGGTCTCGGCCGATTAGTAGCTGTATATCCTCCCACAGGGGCTCCTCTATCGTTTCTCTTGTGATCACGGTTTGTCTCATCTCTAGAGAGCAAAGTTAACCATTTTGCCTCGGACAAGTCGGACAAGTCGGACGGGTCGGACAAGTCTAAATGAGAGGATGGTAAGGTGGAGATGGTGGGAGGGTAGGCTACTGCCGCTTGCGGTGGGTGAGGACGGCGAGGAGGGCATTGACCAGCCCGATGGCCGTGAGGGCGGCAAGGTAGGGCCAGAGGTCGGTGAGTGGACTACCCTTGAGGTAGACCATCCGCATGATGATGTTGAGGTAGGTGATGGGATTGATGTAAGCGATCACCTTACTCCACCACGGCATCGTACTGATGGGGGTGAAGAGCCCACTGATGATAAAGAAGATCATCACTGAGAAGAGCTCCATAAACATCGCCTGCTGGACCGACTTGGCAAGGTTGGCAATCGCCACGCCCTGGAAGGCGATCACCCCCGAGAAGAGCAACGCACTGAGGAGGATCAGGAGGTAGCTCCCGACCGGTGCCAGCCCGTAGATGAGGTAGATCAGCAGCGTGCCGAGGAGTGTCGTGCTTATCCCGATCAGCCAGTAGGGGAGTACCTTGGCGACGATGTAGGTACTGCTGCGGAGAGGGGAGAGATTGATCTGGGTGATGGTACCCACCTCCTTCTCATTTGCTAGTCCGATGGCGGGGTAGATGCCGCAGAGCATCGTCAGGACCATCACGAGGATCGCCGGCAGCATGTAGTACTTGTAGTTGAGCGTCGGATTGTACCGGTCGAGCATGCGGATCTCCACCGGTCTGCCGCTGCCTGACGACAGTCCCACTTTCTCGGTCAGGATCTCCTCAGACGAGTCGGCGATGAGTCCGCTCATGCGATTCATCGCCATGACGGCATTGGTGCTATTGACCGCATTGGCGATCACTCGGACCGAGGCGTGGCGGGAGAGCTCCATGTCACGGGAGAAGTCCGGCGGGATCACCAGGATCATCTCCGCCTTATTTCGATCCACCGCCTGGTATGCCGGCTCCTCGGAGGTGTAGAGCCCGATGATGTCGATGTCTGGCGATGCCTCCAGCTTCTGTAAGAGGAGACGACTGTAGTTTCCTCCCGGGTCGTGGCTCACGACCGCCAGATCGAGGTGGCGGAGGTTGAAATTG